>NZ_UATM01000029.1 GCF_900454685.1 Peptoniphilus harei
ACAAAACCAAAATTAAGGGCTGCAACAGCATCCATAGTATCATAACCCGCTAAGAAACCAGCAACTACTGGAGCATCCTTATAATTTCCACTTGCCACTGCTAAATCTTTTGGTAAAGTCATTACCTTGGCAAACATTATAAGTATTAAGAGTAATAGTGTTGGAGTTAGATACTTTCCAACTCTTGCCACTAACTTATTTGGCTTTAAGCAAACAAGCATTGCAACTGAGAAGAATAAGAATGTATATACTAATCTTACAAGTGATAGGTTAAAGCTTTCTGGTACATAAGGTGCTATTGCCATTTCAAAGGGAACTGACCCTGCTCTTGGTATGCCAAGTCCAGGTCCTATAGAAAGGTATATAGCAGTAGTAAAAACTAGGGCGAACTTTCCTCCAACTCTTGAAGATAAGTTTTTAAGTCCATCAGTCTTGCCAACGGCTATTGCTCCAAGGACTGGGAAAATAATTGCGGTAACAGAAAAAGCCAAAAGTGAAATAATAGTCTTATTCCCTGCTTGGTTTCCTAAAAATGGAGGGAAAATTAAATTTCCAGCTCCAAAAAACAATCCAAAGAGCATTATGCTCACTTGAGTAAACTGACTTCTTGATAATTTTTTCATACTTTCCTCCTAATTTTTAATTTTATAAATAAAAAAGTCCCTTGTCTAAATAATAGACAAAGGACGAATTATCGCGTTACCACCTTAGTTCTTACCAATATGTAAGCTCTCTTAACAAGCATCAATCAATGCCGAGTATAGATAACGCCTACTAAAGCGGCAAATCTTACTAGGATTCAGACTTGCATAAGAAAAAGGATTTTCGAATTTATCTCCATTATAGGCTTTCACCAAACGCCTACTCTCTGAAAACTTTAATAAACCTACTCGTTTTTTCCAATATTTTTTATTAATAAAATTATGATTTGCATGTTATTATAAGAAATAAAATAAACTTGTCAAACACTTTTTTAAAAATTTTTTATAAAAAATAATTTTAAAAACTAAATATTTTCTGTAAGTGAATCTATTTTTTCTCTAGTGCTATCGTCATCTAGACCCAAACCCTTGGCAAAGAAATTAAGACCATCTTTCGTGTCCTCTAAAGTCTCAAAGGAAGCCGAAGCATTATCTATATCATCAACCTTTTGTCCTAAGGGCTTGTCATAAGTTACACTTTTATCTGTGAGTAAAAGTTCTGGATTTAGATTTTTTACGAGTTTAAAGTCAGGATCCATTTCATCACCTATTAGACTTGCGTCAGGATAAAGAGCTTCTGCTCCACTAGGAACTCCTACTACATTTTCATAAGCCAAAAATTTTAATGCCTTTGCAGCCTTAACTGACATGGCAACAATTCTTGGATTTTCTTTTTCCACAAAGAGTTCCCTATCTTTAGTATCTGACCTTTTTTCTTTGTCTACATTTTCTTGGCTTACTTCTTTTTCATTGGAAGTATTTTCTACACTTGCTCCTCCTTAGACTTACAAGAAGTTAATAGGATCATTATAAGTAAGGCATAAGCGATCTTATTATAAAACTTTCCTTTTCATAATAGAGCCTCCTTCTAAATTTTTGCACCATCTTTAATTTATTCTATTAATAGAATATCACATTATCAAGAAAATGTAAGTGCAAAATATTGTAAAAGTTTTAAACATTAAGAGATCTTGAATAAATCCCATTAAAATTTTTATGTATTTATTATAAAAATTTACAATCATAACCACCGGCTGAGCCGGTGGTTTGTTTTGCCCCTATAAGGGGCTGTTACCGCAGCATTCCATGCTTCGAACTTTCTTTCTCGTGCACCAATTTTCACAGCTGGTGCTAAAGCACCTTATTTTTTTGCTTTTGTTTACTTGCTCACCCGTAAACGGGTCAACAAATTCTTTAATGCTTATTTGATCTGCCATGTAATCTTCTTTTAATTGATTTTTTATATATTCTTGTATCTTTTTCACATTCTTTCCTGCTGTGTCTACATAGTATCCTCTGCACCAAAATGTCTATTTCCATATTTATATTTTAAGTTTGCATGCCTATCAAATATTATTAGACTGCTTTTTCCTTTTAAATATCCCATCGTTTGAGATATGCTGTATTTTGGTGGAATTTTTCCAACAACATATGGATATGGTCTGGACAGCATTCCGCTTCTATTATATTTATTCCTTTTCTATCACATAAATCTCTTAATATTTTTCCTATATCTTGTTTTATCTTCCATATATTAATTGCCTTCTGTATTTTGGAGCAAATACTACGTGATACTACAATTCCATGATGTATGTGATAAACTATTTTTTATCCATTTTAGGATACTCCCTTTTCTATTTATGCTACTGCCAGTAACATTAATAGTTTATCACGGGAGGTTTTTTGCTTGAAGCTAAAGCTTATTTTCCTACCACCAGCATAGCTGGTGGTTTATTCATACTAAAGCGTACAAGAAAAAACTGCCGCCTTAAAGCGACAGTTTTTATTTAAAGTTTAAGATTAAGCATTAGTCTTTTCTGCAGCAGCTTTTTTAGCTTGAGCTTCTGCTATTTTTGCTTGTCTTTCTTTTTCTTTCTTTTCTTTTTCCTTTTGTTTCATTTTTTCCACTCTTTCAGGATATTCACAATAGATTGCTCCTGTTGGACATTTTGAAACACAAATTCCACAGTTGATACACTTGTCATAATCAATTGATGCAAGATTATTTCTACATGGATTGCATCCTTAGGACAGTTCTTTTCACAGATTCCACATCCTATACAACCAATGCTACAATTATTTCTAACAACTTTTCCTGAATCAAGTGACTTACATTCAACAACTGTTTTTGATTTGTAAGGTCTAAGTGAAATAATTTTCTTAGGACAAATGTTGATACACTTCATACAAGCTACACATTTTTCCTTGTCAACTACTGCTACTCCATTAACCATGTGGATTGCATCGAATTCACAAACGCTAACGCAAGTTCCTCCACCACAGCAACCATAGTTACAAGCTTTTGCACCTTGTTGGTAGTCAGCTATAAGTCTACAGTCAACTAGGTCATTGTAATCATATTATTTTTGCCTTGTCACAGTCACTTGACAGTGAACTACGGCAACATTTCTATCAACATTTTCTGCATTGACACCCATTACTTGGCTGACTTTTTCACAGTTTCTGCACCACCAAATAACAACCATTAACTGTGATGTACCATTGGCAATTGCTTCTGCAAGTCCATCACAACCTGGGAAACCACAAGCTCCACAGTTTGCTCCTGGAAGGGCATCTCTTACTTCAGCTACCTTTGGATCAACTTCTACATAAAAAACCTTTGATGCAATGGAAAGTATTATTCCGAAAAAAGCTCCCGCTATTCCCAAAAACACCATTGGGGTAAGTATTGCACTAATTTCCATAATTACCTCCTATACCAATCCGCGAAACCTGAGAATGCTATGGCCATAAGACCAGCACTCACAAGCGCAATAGGAAACCTTGAAGTGCCTTAGGTACATCTGCAAGCATAAGTTTTTCTCTTAGGGCTGCGATTAATACTAAAGCTAGTGTAAAGCCTAGAAAGCTCCAAATCCACTAAAGATTGTTTCTATTAAGTTATATCCGTTTTGCACGTTTAATACTGTTACACCAAGTACAACACAGTTTGTAGTGATAAGTGGAAGATAAACACCCATAGCTTGGTAAAGTGAAGTGATGATTCTTAATAAACATTTCTACAAATTGTACTAGAGATGCAATTACAAGTATAAAGGCAATTGTTTGAAGTACTCAAGTCCAAATTTATTTAGTACGAAATTTTGAATTAGCCATGTTATTGCAGATGCAAGTACAACTACAAAGGTAACGGCAACTCCCATTCCAAGGCAGTTTCTGTTTGGAAGATACACCTAAGAAGGGACAAATTCCTAAGAACTGAGCAAATATATAGTTATTTACAAGTATTGTTGAAATTAAAATTGTTAAAATACTCTCTAACATTAGTCTGCCCTCCTATTAAGTAGTAGTTTAAATCCTGCAATTAAGAATCCTAGAAGTATGAAGGCACCTGCTGGAGCTCCCATAAGTCCAATTCCTGGATAGGATTCTGGTAGGACTTGTTTTTCAAATAATGTTCCGTAGCCGAAAAATTCACGCACAAGACCCATGGAAAGAACTGCTATTGTATAGCCAACTCCTGTTCCAAGTCCATCTACTATTGATGAACAAGTTTGTTCTTGTAAGCGAAACCTTCTGCTTCTCCAAGATACAGCAGTTAACTACGATTATGTAAGAAAATACAAGTGCTGCATAAATTGATTGAAATATCTGAAGATCATTTATAAATGAATTATTATATTTATCGAATACATTAACTTTAGTACAAATATCCTTCAGCATATTCCAATCATTTATCGACTTTTTTTTACCCTAATCTAGTTAACTTTTCCTTAGAGCAGAAGGTTTCGCTTACAAAACAAACTTTTCCATCAATAGTAGATGACTTGAACAGGAGTTGCTATACAATAGCATTCTTTCCATGGTCTTGTGCGTGAATTTTCGGCTACGGAACATTATTTGAAAACAAGTCCTACCAGAATCCTATCCAGGAATTGGACTTATGGGAGCTCCAGCAGGTGCCTTCATACTTCTAGGATTCTTAATTGCAGGATTTAAACTACTACTTAATAGGAGGGCAGACTAATGTTAGAGAGTATTTTAACAATTTTAATTCAACAATACTTGTAAATAACTATATATTTGCTCAGTTCTTAGGAATTTGTCCCTTCTTAGGTGTATCTTCCAAAACAGAAACTGCCCTTGGAATGGGAGTTGCCGTTACCTTTGTAGTTGTACTTGCATCTGCAATAACATGGCTAATTCAAAATTTCGTACTAAATAAATTTGGACTTGAGTACTTACAAACAATTGCCTTTATACTTGTAATTGCATCTCTAGTACAATTTGTAGAAATGTTTATTAAGAAGTCATCACCTTCACTTTACCAAGCTATGGGTGTTTATCTTCCACTTATCACTACAAACTGTGTTGTACTTGGTGTAACAGTATTAAACGTGCAAAACGGATATAACTTAATAGAAACAATCTTTAGTGGATTTGGAGCTTCTCTAGGCTTTACACTAGCTTTAGTATTAATCGCAGCCCTAAGAGAAAAACTTATGCTTGCAGATGTACCTAAGCACTTCAAGGTGTTCCTATTGCGCTGTGATGCTGGTCTTATGGCCATAGCATTCTCAGGTTTCGGCGGATTGGTATAGGAGGTAATTATGGAAATTAGTGCAATACTTACCCCAATGGTGTTTTGGGAATAGCGGGAGCTTTTTTCGGAATAATACTTTCCATTGCATCAAAGGTTTTTATGTAGAAGTTGATCCAAAGGTAGCTGAAGTAAGAGATGCCCTTCCAGGAGCAAACTGTGGAGCTTGTGGTTTCCCAGGTTGTGATGGACTTGCAGAAGCAATTGCCAATGTACATCACCAGTTAATGGTTGTGTTATTGGTGGTGCAGAAACTGCTGAAAAAGTCAGCCAAGTAATGGGTGTCAATGCAGAAAATGTTGATAGAAATGTTGCCGTAGTTCACTGTCAAGTGACTGTGACAAGGCAAAAAATAAATATGATTACAATGACCTAGTTGACTGTAGACTTATAGCTGACTACCAACAAGGTGCAAAAGCTTGTAACTATGGTTGCTGTGGTGGAGGAACTTGCGTTAGCGTTTGTGAATTCGATGCAATCCACATGGTTAATGGAGTAGCAGTAGTTGACAAGGAAAAATGTGTAGCTTGTATGAAGTGTATCAACATTTGTCCTAAGAAATTATTTCACTTAGACCTTACAAATCAAAAACAGTTGTTGAATGTAAGTCACTTGATTCAGGAAAAGTTGTTAGAAATAATTGTAGCATTGGTTGTATAGGATGTGGAATCTGTGAAAAGAACTGTCCTAAGGATGCAATCCATGTAGAAAATAATCTTGCATCAATTGATTATGACAAGTGTATCAACTGTGGAATTTGTGTTTCAAAATGTCCAACAGGAGCAATCTATTGTGAATATCCTGAAAGAGTGGAAAAATGAAACAAAAGGAAAAAGAAAAGAAAGAAAAAGAAAGACAAGCAAAAATAGCAGAAGCTCAAGCTAAAAAAGCTGCTGCAGAAAAGACTAATGCTTAATCTTAAACTTTAAATAAAAACTGTCGCTTAAGGCGGCAGTTTTTTCTTGTACGCTTTAGTATGAATAAACCACCAGCTATGCTGGTGGTAGGAAAATAAGCTTTAGCTTCAAGCAAAAAACCTCCCGTGATAAACTATTAATGTTACTGGCAGTAGCATAAATAGAAAAGGGAGGTATCCTAAAATGGATAAAAAATAGTTTATCACATACATCATGGAATTGTAAGTATCACGTAGTATTTGCTCCAAAATACAGAAGGCAATTAATATATGGAAGATTAAAACAAGATATAGGAAAAATATTAAGAGATTTATGTGATAGAAAAGGAATAAATATAATAGAAGCGGAATGCTGTCCAGACCATATCCATATGTTGTTGGAAATTCCACCAAAATACAGCATATCTCAAACGATGGGATATTTAAAAGGAAAAAGCAGTCTAATAATATTTGATAGGCATGCAAACTTAAAATATAAATATGGAAATAGACATTTTTGGTGCAGAGGATACTATGTAGACACAGCAGGAAAGAATGTGAAAAAGATACAAGAATATATAAAAATCAATTAAAAGAAGATTACATGGCAGATCAAATAAGCATTAAAGAATTTGTTGACCCGTTTACGGGTGAGCAAGTAAACAAAAGCAAAAAATAAGGTGCTTTAGCACCAGCTGTGAAAATTGGTGCACGAGAAAGAAAGTTCGAAGCATGGAATGCTGCCGGTAACAGCCCCTTATAGGGGCAAAACAAACCACCGGCTCAGCCGGTGGTTATGATTGTAAATTTTTATAATAAATACATAAAAATTTTAATGGGATTTATTCAAGATCTCTTAAATGTTTAAAACTTTTACAATATTTTGCACTTACATTTTCTTGATAATGTGATATTCTATTAATAGAATAAATTAAAGATGGTGCAAAAATTTAGAAGGAGGCTCTATTATGAAAGAAAGTTTTATAATAAGATCGCTTATGCCTTACTTATAATGATCCTATTAACTTCTTGTAAGTCTAAGGAGGAGGCAAGTGTAGAAAATACTTCCAATGAAAAAGAAGTAAGCCAAGAAAATGTAGACAAAGAAAAAAGGTCAGATACTAAAGATAGGGAACTCTTTGTGGAAAAAGAAAATCCAAGAATTGTTGCCATGTCAGTTAAGGCTGCAAAGGCATTAAAATTTTTGGCTTATGAAAATGTAGTAGGAGTTCCTAGTGGAGCAGAAGCTCTTTATCCTGACGCAAGTCTAATAGGTGATGAAATGGATCCTGACTTTAAACTCGTAAAAAATCTAAATCCAGAACTTTTACTCACAGATAAAAGTGTAACTTATGACAAGCCCTTAGGACAAAAGGTTGATGATATAGATAATGCTTCGGCTTCCTTTGAGACTTTAGAGGACACGAAAGATGGTCTTAATTTCTTTGCCAAGGGTTTGGGTCTAGATGACGATAGCACTAGAGAAAAATAGATTCACTTACAGAAAATATTTAGTTTTTAAATTATTTTTATAAAAAATTTTTAAAAAAGTGTTTGACAAGTTTATTTTTATTTCTTATAATAACATGCAAATCATAATTTTATTAATAAAAATATTGGAAAAAACGAGTAGGTTTATTAAAGTTTTCAGAGAGTAGGCGTTTGGTGAAAGCCTATAATGGAGATAAATTCGAAAATCCTTTTTCTTATGCAAGTCTGAATCCTAGTAAGATTTGCCGCTTTAGTAGGCGTTATCTATACTCGGCATTGATTGATGCTTGTTAAGAGAGCTTACATATTGGTAAGAACTAAGGTGGTAACGCGATAATTCGTCCTTTGTCTATTATTTAGACAAGGGACTTTTTTTATTTATAAAATTAAAAATTAGGAGAAAGTATGAAAAAAATTATCAAGAAGTCAGTTTACTCAAGTGAGCATAATGCTCTTTGGATTGTTTTTTGGAGCTGGAAATTTAATTTTCCCTCCATTTTTAGGAAAACCAAGCAGGGAATAAGACTATTATTTCACTTTTGGCTTTTTCTGTTACCGCAATTATTTTCCCAGTCCTTGGAGCAATAGCCGTTGGCAAGACTGATGGACTTAAAAACTTATCTTCAAGAGTTGGAGGAAAGTTCGCCCTAGTTTTTACTACTGCTATATACTTTCTATAGGACCTGGACTTGGCATACCAAGAGCAGGGTCAGTTCCCTTTGAAATGGCAATAGCACCTTATGTACCAGAAAGCTTTAAACCTATCACTTGTAAGATTAGTATATACATTCTTATTCTTCTCAGTTGCAATGCTTGTTTGCTTAAAGCCAAATAAGTTAGTGGCAAGAGTTGGAAAGTATCTAACTCCAACACTATTACTCTTAATACTTATAATGTTTGCCAAGGTAATGACTTTACCAAAAGATTTAGCAGTGGCAAGTGGAAATTATAAGGATGCTCCAGTAGTTGCTGGTTTCTTAGCGGGTTATGATACTATGGATGCTGTTGCAGCCCTTAATTTTGGTTTTGTTGTCACTCTTG
>NZ_UATM01000028.1 GCF_900454685.1 Peptoniphilus harei
CGTATGACATTGTAGCGAAAGTAGTAAGGCCGGCTAGTAGTTCTGTTTTGAAATCCGTTGAATTCTCTCTTAATTTAAAATAACTATCTAAATTTGTATCATATTTAGACATAAAACAACCTCCTTTACCAGATAATCACAAAAACTATATAAATTAAAATTATATCAGACGTGTCCTCTCTGTTAAAGACTCATTAATATTCTAAAATACTGAAGAGCATTTTTGGGAATAAAAAATAGTCCTGAAGCTCTTTATATGTTAAAATATGAATCATGGAGGTGTTTACATGGATACAGTCGACCCTGGAAAATATGTACATGCCTAAGCGATAAAGAAAATCTTGTGAGTAATAGCTAGATAATTTAGTTTTCATAAATCTTTATCGCTAGGCAGCGAATTTTTATGCAAAATTTATTTTTTGCAAAAAATAGGAGGATTTATGAACAACTTAGATAGAGAAAAATTAAAGAACTTGCAAGAAAAGATCAACAGGATGGACCCTGTTGATATAGCAGAGAACTTAGAAGAACTATCCAAAGAAGATGTGGCAATTTGGATAAAACTCCTAAAAAAGGACCTTTTGGCAGACGCTTTTCTCTCTTGCCAAGAGATAAGAAGATTGAAATGATAGGTTCCCTTTCTGAAGACAGGATTATGAGTCTTATGAAGGAACTTGAAGAAGACGAGGTAGTAGATACCTTGCAAGAGCTTCCTGCCAATATGGTGAGAAAGCTCATGTACCAATACATCGAAGAGGATAGAAGACCAATTATAAACGAACTTCTAGGCTTTCCTAAGGATCCGTTGGTTCCATTATGTCGTTGGTTTTATCTTTGTTAAATCAACAGCTACGCCAACACAGGCTCTAGAGAAAATTATCCACTCAGACCTAGATGCAGACAGGCTAGAACAAGTTTGGGTTACAACGAATCCTTACTTCTGATAGGTTATGTAAACCTAGCCGACCTTCTTCGTAATAGGGACAAAAAATCGAAGAATTTGCACCAAATCAATGCCAGCGTCTATGCAACAGATGACCAAGAAGTTGTTGCTAAGTTAGCCTTCAAGTACGAACTTATCAGAAATTCCTGTAACAGATTCTGAAGGTAGACTTGTGGGTATCGTCCCAGCAGAATGGGCCATCGACGTTATGCACGAAGAGTATGAAGAAGACTTGGGTAACATCCACGGTATTAGCGAGTCATCACCAGAGCACTATTGGGACAAGTCAGTCTAAGACTTGCCAAAGACAGGACAATGTGGCTTATAATTTGTCTTGTTACAGCAACTTTTACAAGTTTTTATAATAAAAAGATATGAGACCCTCTTGGCATCATCAGTTGCTCTTGCAGCCTATATCCCAATGCTAATGGACTCAGGTGGAAACGCAGGTCACAATCATCAACAACAGTAATCCGTGGAATCTACACAGGAGAAATTGAATTCAAAGAATTTGTACAAGTTATGTTTAAGGAACTCCGCATTGGATTAATAGTTGGAGCTGTCCTTGTGGCAGTAAATATAGTTAGGATGTCTATCCTCGACAGTGTTAGCATTGGAGTAACCCTAACAGTTTCAGTCACACTTCTTACAACAATAGTCCTATCAAAAATGATTGGTGGTATCCTTCCTCTAATTGCAGAAAAAATAAAGGTGGACCCAACAATAATGGCGGGACCACTTATCACAACAATAGTAGATACTTTGGTATTATTTGTATATTTCGAAGTGGCAACACTTTTAATTGGGGTTTAATTTAATAGAAAATTTGAAGAAGCACAGGCTTCTTCTTTTTTTGCTTGATTTTAGGTTTCTAAATAGAAATAATTCTATTTTTCCCTTAGTAAGATTGAGCTTGGAGATGAAAATTATAAATAGTTGAAAAAAATTATAAAAAAGGAGAAGGTCTTGTGCAGTTACCACAAAGCCTTCTCTTTTATTTATTCCAATTATTTACAAAGTCCTCAAAGCTTTCTCTGTCCTTGGATATTTCTTCTATGCTTGTATTTTTTTCTTCTAAGATTTCTTCTATTTCTTTTCTGTAGAAGATGAAGATTTTATCCTTCAGCTCCTTATTTTTTCTTCTTCAAAGTCCTGCCACTTTCTACATAATAAATCCTATCTAGGTTTTTTATAAGGGCGAAAGTCTCTATGGCATTTATAAAAAGGTCTTCTCTATTTATGTTAGATGTGTCCTTTACAAAAATTTTAAGCCCGTAGGGTGACTTGCTTGAAAGTATTTCAATAGCGCCCACCTCGAAGCCCTTTGGGTAGTCTTGTCTCGACACAATTGTGAGACACTTGAGTTGTCGCCAACGAAGTCTGTCTTGTAATTGTATAGACTATCTATCCTTCTATTTTGGCAGCCGCAAAGGACAAGTACTAGGCCCAAGAATATATAAAGTTTTTTCAAACACATCACCTCTTTCATAGATTATATCAAAAAAATAAAAAGTCACTAGGACTTTTTAAATTCTTTTATTTACATTATTGTTCTAAAAAATATTCCAAAAATCAAAAAGATTAAAAATAATAAGGTAAATTTGTAGTTCACTATTTTTCCTTTCGTGACTTTATTTTAGCATTTGGCTTAACTCATTGATGAGAGTTAGGTTAGTTACATCGTATAAAAGCGGGCTTACTGTTGCATAGCCTTGGCCAAGAAGTGGATGTCTGAATCCTTTCGTTGTTGTCCTTTGGGAAGCCTTTAAGCCTCATGTTGTAGCCTTCTCCTTCTTCTGAAATGTCGTAGATTGACATTACGTCGGCTCCAACCTTGCAAACTTCTACTCCCTTTAGTTCTTCGTAGTCAAGGTAAGGTACGTTTATATTTAGGACTTGAAGTTCTTAGGTCGTCAAGTTTGTTAAAGACTTCTACTGCAACTCTTGCTGCTGTTTCGAACTTTGAGTGGCCCTTTACCCATTGAGATGAAACTGCAATGGCAGGTATGTTAAATAAGTTTGCTTCAATTGCTGCTGAAACTGTGCCTGAATAGAGGACATTTGTCGCTGCGTTAAAGCCGGAGTTTATACCTGAGAAGCAGAAGTCAAACTTTTCATCTAGTAGGTGGACTGCTGCTCTCACACAGTCAGCTGGTGTCCCATATACGCAAAGGCTCTTCACATCTCCAAGGCCTTCTAGTTTTGTTTCTTGAACCATTAGTGGGCGGTGATGTAGTCTGAGCGGTTCTAGAAGGCCTCCTTTGCGTATATGGGACACCAGCTGACTGTGTGAGAGCAGCAGTCCACCTACTAGATGAAAAGTTTGACTTCTGCTTCTCAGGTATAAACTCCGGCTTTAACGCAGCGACAAATGTCCTCTATTCAGGCACAGTTTCAGCAGCAATTGAAGCAAACTTATTTAAACATACCTGCCATTGCAGTTTCATCTCAATGGGTAAAGGGCCACTCAAAGTTCGAAACAGCAGCAAGAGTTGCAGTAGAAGTCTTTAACAAACTTGACGACCTAAAGAGACTTCAAGTCCTAAATATAAACGTACCTTACCTTGACTACGAAGAACTAAAGGGAGTAGAAGTTTGCAAGGTTGGAGCCGACGTAATGTCAATCTACGACATTTCAGAAGAAGGAGAAGGCTACAACATGAGGCTTAAAGGCTTCCCAAAGGACAACAACGAAAAGGATTCAGACATCCACTTCTTGGGCCAAGGCTATGCAACAGTAAGCCCGCTTTTATACGATGTAACTAACCTAACTCTCATCAATGAGTTAAGCCAAATGCTAAAATAAAGTCACGAAAGGAAAAATAGTGAACTACAAATTTACCTTATTATTTTTAATCTTTTTGATTTTTGGAATATTTTTTAGAACAATAATGTAAATAAAAGAATTTAAAAAGTCCTAGTGACTTTTTATTTTTTTGATATAATCTATGAAAGAGGTGATGTGTTTGAAAAAACTTATATATTCTTGGGCCTAGTACTTGTCCTTTGCGGCTGCCAAAATAGAAGGATAGATAGTCTATACAATTACAAGACAGACTTCGTTGGCGACAACTCAAGTGTCTCACAAATTGTGTCGAGACAAGACTACCCAAAGGGCTTCGAGGTGGGCGCTATTGAAATACTTTCAAGCAAGTCACCCTACGGGCTTAAAATTTTTGTAAAGGACACATCTAACATAAATAGAGAAGACCTTTTTATAAATGCCATAGAGACTTTCGCCCTTATAAAAACCTAGATAGGATTTATTATGTAGAAAGTGGCAGGGACTTTGAAGAAGAAAAAAATAAGGAGCTGAAGGATAAAATCTTCATCTTCTACAGAAAAGAAATAGAAGAAATCTTAGAAGAAAAAAATACAAGCATAGAAGAAATATCCAAGGACAGAGAAAGCTTTGAGGACTTTGTAAATAATTGGAATAAATAAAGAGAAGGCTTTGTGGTAACTGCACAAGACCTTCTCCTTTTTTATAATTTTTTCAACTATTTATAATTTTCATCTCCAAGCTCAATCTTACTAAGGGAAAAAATAGAATTATTTTCTATTTAGAAACCTAAAATCAAGCAAAAAAGAAGAAGCCTGTGCTTCTTCAAATTTTCTATTAAATTAAACCCCAATTAAAAGTGTTGCCACTTCGAAATATACAAATAATACCAAAGTATCTACTATTGTTGTGATAAGTGGTCCCGCCATTATTGTTGGGTCCACCTTTATTTTTTCTGCAATTAGAGGAAGGATACCACCAATCATTTTTGATAGGACTATTGTTGTAAGAAGTGTGACTGAAACTGTTAGGGTTACTCCAATGCTAACACTGTCGAGGATAGACATCCTAACTATATTTACTGCCACAAGGACAGCTCCAACTATTAATCCAATGCGGAGTTCCTTAAACATAACTTGTACAAATTCTTTGAATTCAATTTCTCCTGTGTAGATTCCACGGATTACTGTTGTTGATGATTGTGTACCTGCGTTTCCACCTGAGTCCATTAGCATTGGATATAGGCTGCAAGAGCAACTGATGATGCCAAGAGGGTCTCATATCTTTTTATTATAAAACTTGTAAAAGTTGCCTGTAACAAGACAAATTATAAGCCACATTGTCCTGTCTTTGGCAAGTCTTAGGACTGACTTGTCCCAATAGTGCTCTGGTGATGACTCGCTAATACCGTGGATGTTACCCAAGTCTTCTTCATACTCTTCGTGCATAACGTCGATGGCCCATTCTGCTGGGACGATACCCACAAGTCTACCTTCAGAATCTGTTACAGGAATTTCTGATAAGTCGTACTTGAAGGCTAACTTAGCAACAACTTCTTGGTCATCTGTTGCATAGACGCTGGCATTGATTTGGTGCATAAATTCTTCGATTTTTTTGTCCCTATTACGAAGAAGGTCGGCTAGGTTTACATAACCTATCAGAAGTAGGATTCGTTTGTAACCCAACTTGTTCTAGCCTGTCTGCATCTAGGTCTGAGTGGATAATTTTCTCTAGAGCCTGTGTTGGCGTAGCTGTTGATTTAACAAAGATAAAACCAACGGACATAATGGAACCAACGGACTCCTTAGGAAAGCCTAGAAGTTCGTTATAATTGGTCTTCTATCCTCTTCGATTATTGGTACATGAGCTTTCTCACCATATTGGCAGGAAGCTCTTGCAAGGTATCTACTACCTCGTCTTCTTCAAGTTCCTTCATAAGACTCATAATCCTGTCTTCAGAAAGGGAACCTATCATTTCAATCTTCTTATCTCTTGGCAAGAGAGAAAAGGCGTCTGCCAAAAGGTCCTTTTTTAGGAGTTTTATCCAAATTGCCACATCTTCTTTGGATAGTTCTTCTAAGTTCTCTGCTATATCAACAGGGTCCATCCTGTGATCTTTTCTTGCAAGTTCTTTAATTTTTCTCTATCTAAGTTGTTCATAAATCCTCCTATTTTTTGCAAACAAATAAATTTTGCATAAAAATTCGCTGCTAGCGATAAAGATTTATGAAACTAAATTATCTAGCTATTACTCACAAGATTTTCTTTATCGCTTAGGCATGTACATATTTTCCAGGGTCGACTGGTATCCATGTAAACACCTCCATGATTCATATTTTAACATATAAAGAGCTTCAGGACTATTTTTTATTTCCCAAAAATGCTCTTCAGTATTTTAGAATATTAATGAGTCTTTAACAGAGAGGACACGTCTGATATAATTTAATTTATATAGTTTATTGTGATTATCTGGTAAAGGAGGTTTGTTATGTCTAAATATGATACAAATTTAGATAGTTATTTAAAATTAAGAGAGAATTCAACGGATTTCAAAACAGAACTACTAGCCGGCCTTACTACTTTCGCTACAATGTCATACGTTTTAGCTAC
>NZ_UATM01000024.1 GCF_900454685.1 Peptoniphilus harei
ATTCCAAAACACAGTTGATGTACCTGAAGAAAAAGTTGATTACTTAATGGGCCAATTCGAATATGCTATTCACCAACTTGAAAAACTTACTGGTAAGAAGTTTGATGAAAAGAAATTCGAAGAAGCTTGTCAAATTGCAAACAGAACTGCTGCTGCATGGTTAAAGGCTTGTTCATACATGGCTTACGAACCATCTCCACTTTCTGGATTTGACCTATTTAACCACATGGCAGACATTGTTGCTGCAAGATGTGAAATTGACGCAGCAGAAGGTTTTGAACTTCTAGCTGAAGAATATGAACAATCAGTTAAGGAAGGAACTTCTACTTGGGAATACCCAGAAGAACACAGAATCCTATTTGAAGGTATACCTTGCTGGCCAGGACTAAGAAACCTATTTGAACCATTAAAACAAAATGGAGTTAACGTAACTGCAGTAGTATATGCACCTGCTTTCGGTTTCCAATACACAACTGTTAGAGAAATGGCTGCAGCTTACTGTAAGGCACCTTGTTCAGTATGTATCGAAGACGGTGTTGAATGGAGAGAAACAATGGCTAAAGAAAACGGAGTTTCTGGAGCACTTGTTAACTACAATAGATCTTGTAAACCATGGTCAGGAGCAATGCCTGAAATCGAAAGAAGATGGAGAGAAGACCTTGACATTCCAGTAGTTCACTTTGACGGTGACCAAGCTGACGAAAGAAACTTCTCTCAAGAACAATACAAGACAAGAGTTCAAGGTTTAGTTGAAATCATGAACGAAAGAAAGGCAGATAGAATCGCTAAGGGCGAAGACATCTACACTAACTTCGAAAACACTAAAGAAACTGATTGGTCTAAGACTACAATTTAATAGGGGTGCAAAATGACTGATATAAAAGAATTATTAAAAGAATTTAAAAATATAGCAGAAAATGGAAGAGAACAAATCGACAAGTACCTTGATCAAGGTAAAAAAGTAGTTGGTGTATTCCCTTACTACGCACCTGAAGAAATTATCTATGCAGGTGGACTTGTTCCATTTGGAGTTTGGGGAGGACAAGGCCCAATTGATAAGGCAAAAGAATACTTCCCAACATTCTACTACTCACTAGCACTTAGATGTCTAGAAATGGGTCTTGACGGATCACTTGACGGACTTAGCGCATCAATGATTACAACTCTTGATGATACACTAAGACCATTCTCTCAAAACTACAAAGTTTCTGTTGGTAGAGAAATCCCTATGGTATTCTTAAACCACGCACAACACAGAAAAGAAGAATTTGGTAAGACATACAATGCTAAAATCTTCAAACAAGCTGCTGAAAGACTTGAAGAAATCTGTGACGTTAAGATAACTGACGAAAACCTTAAGAAGGCTTTCGAGGTTTACAACGAAAACAGAGCTCTTAAGAGAGAATTTGTTAAACTTTGTGGAGACTATTCACAAACTATTAAAGCATCTGACAGAAGTCACGTTCTTAAGGCATCACACCACATGCTAAAAGACGAGCACAACAAGATGTTAAAAGAACTTATTGAAGCTCTTAAGGCTATGCCAAAAGAAGAATGTAAGGGACCAAGAGTAGTAACTTCTGGTGTTATCACTGATAACCCTGCACTTCTAGAAGTTCTTGATAACTTTAACGTTTGTGTAGTTGCAGACGACGTTGCAGCTGAATCAAGAGGATTCAAGGTTGACGTTGATACTTCAATCGAAGATCCATACATGGCACTTGCTGACCAATTCGCAAGAATGGACGAAGATCCAATTCTTTACGACCCAGACATTTGGAAGAGACCAAAATATGTTGTTGACCTAGCAGTTGATAACGACGCTGATGGTTGTCTGTTATTCATGATGACATTCAACGATACAGAAGAAATGGAATATCCATCACTAAAACAAGCTTACGAAAAAGCTGGTATTCCACTAATCAAACTTGGTTATGACCAACAAATGACTGACTTTGGTCAAGCTAAGACTCAACTTGAAACATTTAACGAAATGGTTCAACTTAATAGAATGTAATAAAATAATATAAATTTTTAAGACGCTGAGTGATCGGCGTCTTTTTTTATTTAATTTTGAAATTAACTTACTAAAGCTTTTATAAAATTAGGGTAAATTACGAGATTACAGAAAATTATAAGATTGTAAATAATTGCGAGATTGCAAAAAATTATGACTTTGATAATAATTATAAGATTGTAAATAATTACGAGATTGCAGATAATTATTAGCTTATAAATAAGTATGAGGATATAAATAATTGATAAGAAGCAAGAATTTATTAGAGAAGAATTTATTTTTATTTATTATTTTAAAATTACCTATTACTAAACTTTAAAGAATAAAAAATTTATAAATTACTAATGTATGTTACTTGACAGATTAAGACAAAAACAAATTGAAATAAATAGACATAATTGTAAAAGATGGCCTATGTGATAAAATTAAAATTACTAGAAGAATTAGCCTATAGTATTAAAAGTTTTAGGATATAAATTTTATAAAATTTGATAAAAAATATAAAGAAAGAAGGTAACTATGGAAATTTTAATTTTAAGAGAAGAAGATATTTTAGAAGCAGTTGACATTAAAGATATAATTGAAGCAGACAAGGAAGCTCTAAAAAACTACAGTAATGGTGGATCAGATATACCACTAAGAACTGTAATTGACGTAGATAAAGACTCATCAAGTACTGCAATTTTTATGCCGGGATTTATCAAGGACAAGAATGCTCTTGGAATGAAAATAATCGACATCTATCCAGAAAATATTGACAAGGGTCTAGTTAGCGCTCCATCCACAATGATTTTAATTGACAAGGAAAATGGATTTGTTAAGGCAATTCTTGATGGAACGATCCTTACAAGATTAAGAACTGGTGCAGTTTCAGGTGCAGCCACAGAAGTCCTAGCCAATGAGGGTGCAAAACCTTCCTATTAATAGGAACTGTGCCAAGCATCAACTCAGCTTGAGGCAAGATGAGGTAGAGACATGTCAAGTCTACTCTCCTATAACTTCATCAGAATTTGCAATAGGGATAATTTCTGCTCCATATTTTTTAATTTCATTCATTTCTTCTGCAAACTTCTTGCTCTTTCATAGTTCACATCACATACATAGGCTTTTTCTATGTCTCTTACTGCTAGGACTGCCTCAAGCTGAGTTGATGCTTGGCCACCAGTTCCTATTAATAGGAAGGTTTTTGCACCCTCATTGGCTAGGACTTCTGTGGCTGCACCTGAAACTGCACCAGTTCTTAATCTTGTAAGGATCGTTCCATCAAGAATTGCCTTAACAAATCCATTTTCCTTGTCAATTAAAATCATTGTGGATGGAGCGCTAACTAGACCCTTGTCAATATTTTCTGGATAGATGTCGATTATTTTCATTCCAAGAGCATTCTTGTCCTTGATAAATCCCGGCATAAAAATTGCAGTACTTGATGAGTCTTTATCTACGTCAATTACAGTTCTTAGTGGTATATCTGATCCACCATTACTGTAGTTTTTTAGAGCTTCCTTGTCTGCTTCAATTATATCTTTAATGTCAACTGCTTCTAAAATATCTTCTTCTCTTAAAATTAAAATTTCCATAGTTACCTTCTTTCTTTATATTTTTTATCAAATTTTATAAAATTTATATCCTAAAACTTTTAATACTATAGGCTAATTCTTCTAGTAATTTTAATTTTATCACATAGGCCATCTTTTACAATTATGTCTATTTATTTCAATTTGTTTTTGTCTTAATCTGTCAAGTAACATACATTAGTAATTTATAAATTTTTTATTCTTTAAAGTTTAGTAATAGGTAATTTTAAAATAATAAATAAAAATAAATTCTTCTCTAATAAATTCTTGCTTCTTATCAATTATTTATATCCTCATACTTATTTATAAGCTAATAATTATCTGCAATCTCGTAATTATTTACAATCTTATAATTATTATCAAAGTCATAATTTTTTGCAATCTCGCAATTATTTACAATCTTATAATTTTCTGTAATCTCGTAATTTACCCTAATTTTATAAAAGCTTTAGTAAGTTAATTTCAAAATTAAATAAAAAAAGACGCCGATCACTCAGCGTCTTAAAAATTTATATTATTTTATTACATTCTATTAAGTTGAACCATTTCGTTAAATGTTTCAAGTTGAGTCTTAGCTTGACCAAAGTCAGTCATTTGTTGGTCATAACCAAGTTTGATTAGTGGAATACCAGCTTTTTCGTAAGCTTGTTTTAGTGATGGATATTCCATTTCTTCTGTAT
Source organism: Peptoniphilus harei (assembly GCF_900454685.1). Lineage (GTDB taxonomy): Bacteria > Bacillota > Clostridia > Tissierellales > Peptoniphilaceae > Peptoniphilus_A > Peptoniphilus_A harei. The sequence goes on from NZ_UATM01000024.1 coordinate 4,272, forward strand.
CGTTGAATGTCATCATGAATAACAGACAACCATCAGCGTCGTTATCAACTGCTAGGTCAACAACATTTTGGTCTCTTCCAAATGTCTGGGTCGTAAAGAATTGGATCTTCGTCCATTCTTGCGAATTGGTCAGCAAGTGCCATGTATGGATCTTCGATTGAAGTATCAACGTCAACCTTGAATCCTCTTGATTCAGCTGCAACGTCGTCTGCAACTACACAAACGTTAAAGTTATCAAGAACTTCTAGAAGTGCAGGGTTATCAGTGATAACACCAGAAGTTACTACTCTTGGTCCCTTACATTCTTCTTTTGGCATAGCCTTAAGAGCTTCAATAAGTTCTTTTAACATCTTGTTGCTCGTCTTTTAGCATGTGGTGTGATGCCTTAAGAACGTGACTTCTGTCAGATGCTTTAATAGTTTGTGAATAGTCTCCACAAAGTTTAACAAATTCTCTCTTAAGAGCTCTGTTTTCGTTGTAAACCTCGAAAGCCTTCTTAAGGTTTTCGTCAGTTATCTTAACGTCACAGATTTCTTCAAGTCTTTCAGCAGCTTGTTTGAAGATTTTAGCATTGTATGTCTTACCAAATTCTTCTTTCTGTGTTGTGCGTGGTTTAAGAATACCATAGGGATTTCTCTACCAACAGAAACTTTGTAGTTTTGAGAGAATGGTCTTAGTGTATCATCAAGAGTTGTAATCATTGATGCGCTAAGTCCGTCAAGTGATCCGTCAAGACCCATTTCTAGACATCTAAGTGCTAGTGAGTAGTAGAATGTTGGGAAGTATTCTTTTGCCTTATCAATTGGGCCTTGTCCTCCCCAAACTCCAAATGGAACAAGTCCACCTGCATAGATAATTTCTTCAGGTGCGTAGTAAGGGAATACACCAACTACTTTTTTACCTTGATCAAGGTACTTGTCGATTTGTTCTCTTCCATTTTCTGCTATTTTTTAAATTCTTTTAATAATTCTTTTATATCAGTCATTTTGCACCCCTATTAAATTGTAGTCTTAGACCAATCAGTTTCTTTAGTGTTTTCGAAGTTAGTGTAGATGTCTTCGCCCTTAGCGATTCTATCTGCCTTTCTTTCGTTCATGATTTCAACTAAACCTTGAACTCTTGTCTTGTATTGTTCTTGAGAGAAGTTTCTTTCGTCAGCTTGGTCACCGTCAAAGTGAACTACTGGAATGTCAAGGTCTTCTCTCCATCTTCTTTCGATTTCAGGCATTGCTCCTGACCATGGTTTACAAGATCTATTGTAGTTAACAAGTGCTCCAGAAACTCCGTTTTCTTTAGCCATTGTTTCTCTCCATTCAACACCGTCTTCGATACATACTGAACAAGGTGCCTTACAGTAAGCTGCAGCCATTTCTCTAACAGTTGTGTATTGGAAACCGAAAGCAGGTGCATATACTACTGCAGTTACGTTAACTCCATTTTGTTTTAATGGTTCAAATAGGTTTCTTAGTCCTGGCCAGCAAGGTATACCTTCAAATAGGATTCTGTGTTCTTCTGGGTATTCCCAAGTAGAAGTTCCTTCCTTAACTGATTGTTCATATTCTTCAGCTAGAAGTTCAAAACCTTCTGCTGCGTCAATTTCACATCTTGCAGCAACAATGTCTGCCATGTGGTTAAATAGGTCAAATCCAGAAAGTGGAGATGGTTCGTAAGCCATGTATGAACAAGCCTTTAACCATGCAGCAGCAGTTCTGTTTGCAATTTGACAAGCTTCTTCGAATTTCTTTTCATCAAAAACTTCTTACCAGTAAGTTTTTCAAGTTGGTGAATAGCATATTCGAATTGGCCCATTAAGTAATCAACTTTTTCTTCAGGTACATCAA
>NZ_UATM01000023.1 GCF_900454685.1 Peptoniphilus harei
ATTCTCAACTAAAAAGTTTTTAGATGTGTAGGTGAAAGAATGTATAGTAAGAGAAAGATTCTTGCAATTTGCCTTGCTGCCATAATGGCGGCTCCAAGTGCAAGTTTTGCCAAGTCTTCTAAGAGTCTGACTATTGAAAAAGATGAAAAAATTGAACAAAGAAAACAGGTTAATTCAAAAATTAAGGAGCAAAAGGCTAATATTTCTAATACAGAATCAGAAAAAAAGTCTGTTACTGATGAAATAGCAGGCCTTGATGCAAAGATTCAAGAGAAGTCTAATAAGATAGCGTCTCTTGAAAAAGAAATAAATAAATTAAATCAAGATATTGCTGCTAACCAAAAGAAATTGGAAGAAGCTCAAGCAAAATCTTGAGGCCAATACAAAATCCCTAAGATCAAGACTTAGAGAAATGTATAAGAGGGGCAATGTCAACTATATTGAAGTTTTATTAAACTCCAAGGATATAGAAGAATTACTTAGAAACAACGAAATTATTTCTTCAATCGCAAAGGCTGACAGAGAACTTATTGAGTACATAAAAACTCAAATTGACACAATAAAAAAGACTGAAGAAAGATTAAAAGTTGATAGAGAAAAAGTTACAGTTACTAAGGCAGAAGTTGAGTCTGAAAGACAAGGCTACCAAGATGCAGTTAATGCAAAGAATGAGTACATGAAAGTTCTTGAAAAAAACATTGATGCTTACAAGATTGAATTTGAAAAGGCTCAATCAGACTGGCAAAACCTAGACCTTGAAATTTAAAACTTCAAAAAGAAATTGAAGTCCAAAAGAAAGAAGAAGAGAAGCTAAGAAGAGGCTGAAAGAGCATCTGCAAACAGGACAAATAGAGTTAACAGCAACATAAGCGTTGCATCAAGACCAAGAGATGGACAAGCATATACTTGGCCAGTTCCAGGTCATTACTCAATATCATCACCATTTGGCTATAGAACTCACCCTATCTTAGGTTATTCTAAATTCCACTCAGGTGTAGATATACCAGCACCAAGTGGAACACCTATAGTTGCTGCTAAGTCAGGTACAGTTATTTTATCAAGACTTATGAGTGGATATGGAAATGTTATTATGATAGATCACGGAGACACAGTGACAGTCTATGCTCACTGTTCAGCACTTAATAAGTCAGTAGGTGACTCTGTTTCAGCAGGAGACGTTGTGGCCTTTGTAGGTTCCACAGGTCTATCAACAGGACCTCACCTTCACTTTGAAGTTAGGGTAAATGGATCGCCAGTAAATCCATTGGGATATGTATAATGAAAAAGAATAAATTTTTAAAAGTGGCAGCAGTTGCAATTTTAATATTGGCAACTGCTGTTGTTACGAAATATACACAGTAAAAAGCATTTTAGGAACAAATGAAAACTTTGGAAAGGTAGTTCTTCTTGAGAAATATTTAAAAGAAAATTATCTTTACAATAAGGATATAAAAGAAGAAAATCTTGAGGCAGGAATCTTAAAGGGATTAGTTGCAGGGTTAGAAGATCCTTATTCACAATATCTTACAAAAGATGAGATGAAAAAATTGTCAGAACAAACTACGGGTAAGTTTCAAGGTGTTGGAGTTATAATTTCTCCTGCAGAGGATGGAAGCGTAACTGTAGTTTCGCCTATAAAGGGATCGCCAGCTGATAGGGCTGGGGTTGAATCTGGAGATAAGATTTTTAAAAATCAATGGCAAGGACTTCTCAGCAGAAAAAATTGATCAGGCCTCAAAAGAGATGCGTGGTCAAGCAGGAACAAGCGTCAAGATTTTACTTTTAAAAAAAAAAACTTAAAGACAGAAGAAGTTGAAATCAAAAGAGAAGAGATAAAAATCGACTCTGTCTTAAAAAATAAAATCGGAGACTATGGCTACATTGGTATAACAATGTTTGACGAAGAGACAGGTAAGGACTTCAAAAAAAGTTTTACAAGAACTCACTGACGATGGAGTCAAGGGAATAGTCCTAGACATGAGGGGTAACCCTGGAGGAGTAGTTGACGCTGCCTATGAAATTGGAGACGCAATACTTCCAAAGACAAGCTTTGTTACATTGAAAAACAACAAGGGAGAAGTCATAGAAGACTACAAGACAGATGACAAGTACAATGACATCAAGATGGTAGTCCTCGTCAACGAAGGATCAGCATCAGCCTCAGAAATTTTGGCAGGAGCCATAAGTGACCTAGATAGGGCAAAAATTGTTGGCAAAAAAACCTATGGCAAGGGAGTAGTTCAAAATGTAATTGCTTTGCCAGAAGGAGACGGATTAAAACTGACAACATCAGAATACTTCACACCAAGTGGCGACTCAATAAATAAATTGGGAATAGAGCCAGACGTGGAAGTAGACCTTCCCGAAAATATTAAGGGTATAGGTATAGACTATCAAGAGACAGATACACAACTTCAAAAAGCCCTAGAGATATTAAAAGAAAAATAGAATTTTAGAAAAATAAATTTTAAGAAAAATGAAAGCAGCCGAGAAAAAGGCTGCTTTTTTAGTGAAAAGTTTTAGTAAAAGCTTCGCTTTTATAATTCTTATTTTTTGATAAGCTTTTTATTTTAAATAAGTTTTTGTAAAGCTATGCTTTACTATTCCCTTTCCGGAGGGGGCTAGGACCTTTCGATTGGTCCTTCCCCCTCCGGGGCACCCCAACACCTTCAACGACCTGGCGGGGGCCTTTGCCAACAACCCCGAGCGGCAGACAGCCTAAAATTCAAAACTCGTTAAGCTTAAATAGTTGCGATTAAAAAACCTATAAATCAATTAGGATTGAATCACAATTACTTGTTTACTTAATCGCTTAACTCAAACAGTTGAATTTTTTAACGGCTGTCTTGCCTTACGGGGTTCTTCAACCTTAGTTCACGGTTTTACCATTACACAAATTCAAACTTATTTTGAGTTACTTGAGCCTACCTTATGATTTGAATAAACTTTTCTATTAAAAGAAGCTTAAATTGTTAATTGTTAAGCTTTTTTTATAATTTCATAATTATTTGTGAAGTTGTTTTTTTTTTTTTTTTATGACTTAATAAAAAACTCTGACTTCATAATAAACTATGACTTAAGAAAAAATGTGAGCTTGTAATTTTTTGTGACTTCACAACAAATTACAACTTCATACTTAAACAGTGAGCTGATGGAGTGCCCCAGCTCGTCGAAATATTATAAGGTCGTAAAGCTTGCCAATAAACTGCAAGCTTATAAAGCAGTAAGCAAAAAGTTCGGAGACGTTAAAAAAAATTTCATTGTTTGAACGAAGTGAGTTTGAAATTTTTAGTCGAAGAGCTTTTTGCGTATTAATGGGTCGGGCCCCTGCCAGGGCGATGGGGTTAGGGGGGAGGTTTAAGGAGGGGGTCAGGGGCCTCGCCCGCCCCTGGCTCCCCCTCCTTATAAAGAAATATAAAAGCGTCAGCTTTTAAAAACTTTTTCATCATCTTTTTGAAGATCTAAAAGAGGATACCAATTTCTTTTTCTTTTCCCCTCTTTCAATGATATAATTAATCTAGTATTTAATTGAGGTGTTTTATGTTATTTGATATAAATGAAAATTTGGGAGATTTTTTCTATGACGAGCCAATGAAGAACCACACTTCTTTTTGTGTTGGTGGTCCTGCTAAGCTTCTCATTAAACCAAATGATGAAGAGTCTCTATAGAAATTCTAAAATCTATTAGAAAAAATAATTACAATTATTATATTCTTGGAAACTGTACTAATATTATTGTCAAGGACAAGGGTTTTGACGGGATTATTATAAAGTTAAAAAAATAAATTAAATGATGTGAAAAAAGTTTCTGACAAGGAAATTTTTGCAGGAACGGGTGCCAGCATGAAAAAGATTAGTGAGTTTGCCATGAAAAATTCTCTTACTGGTCTTGAGTTTGCTCACGGTATCCCAGGTTCTCTTGGTGGTGCCATTGTCATGAATGCAGGTGCCTATGATGGCGAAATTAAAAATGTTTTAAGAGCGTAAGGCTTCTTGATGAAAATTTAAAGGTTATTGAAATTCCTGGTGATGAGATGAATTTTGCCTACAGGCATTCTCTAGTTCAAGAGAGGGACTTAATTGTCCTCGGTGCAACTTTTTCTCTTGAAGATGGAAACAAAGATGAAATAAGAGAAAAATATGAAGAATTTGACCAAAGAAGAGCTGACAAGCAACCTCTTGATATGCCTTCTGCTGGATCTACCTTCAAGAGGCCTACAGGTTATTTCGCTGGAAAGCTAATTGATGATTCAGGCCTAAGGGGATTTACTCATAAGGGAGCAGGAATTAGTCAAAAGCACTGCGGCTTCGTTGTAAATAGAATAAGGCTACTGCCCAAGATATACTTGAAACTATAGAAATTGTACAAAAGGTCGTTCACGATAAGTTTGACGTTACTTTGGAGAGGGAAGTTAAAATTATTGGTGATTAGGAGTCTTTAAGTTGGTGATAAAATGGAAATTATAATTATTACGGGAATGAGTGGATCGGGCAAATCCTATGCCCTAGATGTCTTTGAAGACCTTGGCTATTATGCCATGGATAATCTAGCACCAGCCCTTTTGCCAAAGTTTTGCAACATTGCCCTTGATGCAAAGAGCAAAAACTTTGAAAAGGTGGCTGCTGTTGTAGACATGAGGAGTGGGGAGCTTTTTAATGATTTCTATTCTGCTTATGAAGAGCTAAAAGGAATGAATTTAAAAATCAGGCTCTTGTTCCTCTATGCCGATATGGAAACTATTATTGCAAGGTACAAGGAACTGAGAAGGCCTCACCCAATGAACAGGTCCATTGTTGATGGTTATAATTTTGAGGAAGCAACTCTTTCAAAAATCAAAGACAGCGCTGATTTTGTCATTGACACTACAGGACTTTCTACGAAAAATCTGAGAAAGCAATTAATGGCCTTTGTGTCCTATGATGAAAAGGACAACTTTGCCATTGAGGTTTCAAGTTTTGGCTTTAAGTCTGGCATCTTAAGGGATGCTGACCTTGTTTTTGATGTGAGATTTTTGCCAAATCCTTTTTATATTAAAGAACTTAAGGACTTAAATGGAAAGACTGAAGAAGTGAGGTCCTATGTAATGAAGTGGGATGTGACAAAAGAATTTATTGATAAGACTATTGACCTCTTGAAGTTTTTGATACCAAATTATATGGCAGAGCAAAGAGAGTTCTTACGATTGGGATTGGTTGCACTGGAGGCTTTCACAGGTCAGTTGCTATAGCTGAGGAGATAGGTAGAATTCTAAAGGAAGAGTACAAGTCTACCTATGTAACTCACAGAGATATGGAGAAAAATTTATGGAAAAAAAGATAGTAGTCCTAGGTGGAGGTACAGGTATCTCCACTATTTTGCGTGGACTAAAAGATTATAGCGAGGATATTTCGGCTGTTGTCTCCATGTCTGATGACGGTGGAGGAAGTGGAATATTAAGGCAGGAACTAAATATTCTTCCACCAGGAGATGTGAGAAGATGTCTCATTGCTCTTTCCAATACCGACAAGACTATGAGGGACTTGTTGAATTATAGGTTCAAATCGGGATCTTTGAAGGATCAAAATGTGGGAAATATTTTAATTGCTGCCCTGACTGATATTTTTGGGTCCTTTGATAAGGCCTTGCTTGAAATGTCCAGTGTTTTTTAATGTGACAGGCAAGGTAATTCCCGTTACCCTAGATGAGACTCATCTTGTTGCAGAGTTTGCGTCTAAGGATAAGGTTGTGGGAGAGTCCTACATCCCAAAAATGTGTTATAGGTTGAACACGAAATTGAAAAAATGTCTATGATTCCCACTATCCAAAGGCAAATGATGAAGCTGTGAAAGCGATTTTATCATCTGACATTGTCATTATTGGTCCAGGATCTCTTTACACTTCAATTATCCCAACTTTTTAGTTGGAGGAATCAATGAAGCCTAAGAGATACAAAGGCCAGAGTGATTTATATTGCCAATGCCATGACTCAAAAGGGAGAGACAAAAGACTATTCTTTGAAGGACCACTTCGAGGCCATATTAAAACATTCAAACTATGAATTTATTGATGAAGTCATAGCCAATGACCTAAGGGCAACAGAAGAAATTTACCAAAATTATTACAATAAGGATGAATCGAGACCCTCTTTGCCACAGAAGAAGACAGAAATACTTCAAAGAATGCAGGGATTTCTATAAATTCCCCTTCTGTTAGCCTTACATTTTTTTCTTTGAAGTATTTTCTGTCTTCTTCTGTGGCAAAGATGGGTCTCGATTCTCCTTATTGTAAAATTTTGTAAATTTCTTCTGTTGCCCTTAGGTCATTGGCTATGACTTCATCAATAAATTCATAGTTTGAATGTTTTTAATATGGCCTCGAATGGTCCTTCAAAGAATAGTCTTTTGTCTCTCCCTTTTGAGTCATGGCATTGGCAATATAAATCACTCTGGCCTTTGTATCTCTTAGGGCTTCATTGATTCCTCCAACTAAAAAGTTGGGGATAATTGAAGTGTAAAGAGATCTGGACCAATAATGACAATGTCAGATGATAAATCGCTTTCACAGCTTCATCATTTGCCTTTGGATAGTGGGGAATCATAGACATTTTTTCAATTTTCGTGTTCAACCTATAACACATTTTTGGGATGTAGGACTCTCCCACAACCTTATCCTTAGACGCAAACTCTGCAACAAGATGAGTCTCATCTAGGGTAACGGGAATTACCTTGCCTGTCACATTAAAAACACTGGACATTTCAAGCAAGGCCTTATCAAAGGACCCAAAAATATCAGTCAGGGCAGCAATTAAAATATTTCCCACATTTTGATCCTTCAAAGATCCCGATTTGAACCTATAATTCAACAAGTCCCTCATAGTCTTGTCGGTATTGGAAAGAGCAATGAGACATCTTCTCACATCTCCTGGTGGAAGAATATTTAGTTCCTGCCTTAATATTCCACTTCCTCCACCGTCATCAGACATGGAGACAACAGCCGAAATATCCTCGCTATAATCTTTTAGTCCACGCAAAATAGTGGAGATACCTGTACCTCCACCTAGGACTACTATCTTTTTTTCCATAAATTTTTCTCCATATCTCTGTGAGTTACATAGGTAGACTTGTACTCTTCCTTTAGAATTCTACCTATCTCCTCAGCTATAGCAACTGACCTGTGAAAGCCTCCAGTGCAACCAATCCCAATCGTAAGAACTCTCTTTTGCTCTGCCATATAATTTGGTATCAAAAACTTCAAGAGGTCAATAGTCTTATCAATAAATTCTTTTGTCACATCCCACTTCATTACATAGGACCTCACTTCTTCAGTCTTTCCATTTAAGTCCTTAAGTTCTTTAATATAAAAAGGATTTGGCAAAAATCTCACATCAAAAACAAGGTCAGCATCCCTTAAGATGCCAGACTTAAAGCCAAAACTTGAAACCTCAATGGCAAAGTTGTCCTTTTCATCATAGGACACAAAGGCCATTAATTGCTTTCTCAGATTTTTCGTAGAAAGTCCTGTAGTGTCAATGACAAAATCAGCGCTGTCTTTGATTTTTGAAAGAGTTGCTTCCTCAAAATTATAACCATCAACAATGGACCTGTTCATTGGGTGAGGCCTTCTCAGTTCCTTGTACCTTGCAATAATAGTTTCCATATCGGCATAGAGGAACAAGAGCCTGATTTTTAAATTCATTCCTTTTAGCTCTTCATAAGCAGAATAGAAATCATTAAAAAGCTCCCCACTCCTCATGTCTACAACAGCAGCCACCTTTTCAAAGTTTTTGCTCTTTGCATCAAGGGCAATGTTGCAAAACTTTGGCAAAAGGGCTGGTGCTAGATTATCCATGGCATAATAGCCAAGGTCTTCAAAGACATCTAGGGCATAGGATTTGCCCGATCCACTCATTCCCGTAATAATTATAATTTCCATTTTATCACCAACTTAAAGACTCCTAATCACCAATAATTTTAACTTCCCTCTCCAAAGTAACGTCAAACTTATCGTGAACGACCTTTTGTACAATTTCTATAGTTTCAAGTATATCTTGGGCAGTAGCCTTATTCTTATTTACAACGAAGCCGCAGTGCTTTTGACTAATTCCTGCTCCCTTATGAGTAAATCCCCTTAGGCCTGAATCATCAATTAGCTTTCCAGCGAAATAACCTGTAGGCCTCTTGAAGGTAGATCCAGCAGAAGGCATATCAAGAGGTTGCTTGTCAGCTCTTCTTTGGTCAAATTCTTCATATTTTTCTCTTATTTCATCTTTGTTTCCATCTTCAAGAGAAAAAGTTGCACCGAGGACAATTAAGTCCCTCTCTTGAACTAGAGAATGCCTGTAGGCAAAATTCATCTCATCACCAGGAATTTCAATAACCTTTAAATTTTCATCAAGAAGCCTTACGCTCTTACAAACATTTTTAATTTCGCCATCATAGGCACCTGCATTCATGACAATGGCACCACCAAGAGAACCTGGGATACCGTGAGCAAACTCAAGACCAGTAAGAGAATTTTTCATGGCAAACTCACTAATCTTTTTCATGCTGGCACCCGTTCCTGCAAAAATTTCCTTGTCAGAAACTTTTTTCACATCATTTAATTTATTTTTTAACTTTATAATAATCCCGTCAAAACCCTTGTCCTTGACAATAATATTAGTACAGTTTCCAAGAATATAATAATTGTAATTATTTTTTCTAATAGATTTTAGAATTTCTATAAGAGACTCTTCATCATTTGGTTTAATGAGAAGCTTAGCAGGACCACCAACACAAAAAGAAGTGTGGTTCTTCATTGGCTCGTCATAGAAAAAATCTCCCAAATTTTCATTTATATCAAATAACATAAAACACCTCAATTAAATACTAGATTAATTATATCATTGAAAGAGGGGAAAAGAAAAAGAGAATTTGGTATCCTCTTTTAGATCTTCAAAAGATGATGAAAAAGTTTTTAAAAGCTGACGCTTTTATATTTCTTATAAGGAGGGGGAGCCAGGGGCGGGCGAGGCCCCTGACCCCCTCCTTAAACCTCCCCCTAAACCCCATCGCCCTGGCAGGGCCCGACCCATTAATACGCAAAAAGCTCTTCGACTAAAAATTTCAAACTCACTTCGTTCAAACAATGAAATTTTTTTTAACGTCTCCGAACTTTTTGCTTACTGCTTTATAAGCTTGCAGTTTATTGGCAAGCTTTACGACCTATAATATTTCGACGAGCTGGGGCACTCCATCAGCTCACTGTTTAAGTATGAAGTTGTAATTTGTTGTGAAGTCACAAAAAATTACAAGCTCACATTTTTTCTTAAGTCATAGTTTATTATGAAGTCAGAGTTTTTTATTAAGTCATAAAAAAAAAAAAAAAAACAACTTCACAAATAATTATGAAATTATAAAAAAAGCTTAACAATTAACAATTTAAGCTTCTTTTAATAGAAAAGTTTATTCAAATCATAAGGTAGGCTCAAGTAACTCAAAATAAGTTTGAATTTGTGTAATGGTAAAACCGTGAACTAAGGTTGAAGAACCCCGTAAGGCAAGACAGCCGTTAAAAAATTCAACTGTTTGAGTTAAGCGATTAAGTAAACAAGTAATTGTGATTCAATCCTAATTGATTTATAGGTTTTTTAATCGCAACTATTTAAGCTTAACGAGTTTTGGAATTTTAGGCTGTCTGCCGCTCGGGGTTGTTGGCAAAGGCCCCCGCCAGGTCGTTGAAGGTGTTGGGGGTGCCCGGAGGGGGAAGGACCAATCGAAAGGTCCTAGCCCCCTCCGGAAAGGGAATAGTAAAGCATAGCTTTACAAAAACTTATTTAAAATAAAAAGCTTATCAAAAAATAAGAATTATAAAGCGAAGCTTTTACTAAAACTTTTCACTAAAAAAGCAGCCTTTTTCTCGGCTGCTTTCATTTTTCTTAAAATTTATTTTTCTAAAATTCTATTTTTCTTTTAATATCTCTAGGGCTTTTTGAAAGTTGTGTATCTGTCTCTTGATAGTCTATACCTATACCCTTAATATTTTCGGGAAGGTCTACTTCCACGTCTGGCTCTATTCCCAATTTATTTATTGAGTCGCCACTTGGTGTGAAGTATTCTGATGTTGTCAGTTTTAATCCGTCTCCTTCTGGCAAAGCAATTACATTTTGAACTACTCCCTTGCCATAGGTTTTTTTGCCAACAATTTTTGCCCTATCTAGGTCACTTATGGCTCCTGCCAAAATTTCTGAGGCTGATGCTGATCCTTCGTTGACGAGGACTACCATCTTGATGTCATTGTACTTGTCATCTGTCTTGTAGTCTTCTATGACTTCTCCCTTGTTGTTTTTCAATGTAACAAAGCTTGTCTTTGGAAGTATTGCGTCTCCAATTTCATAGGCAGCGTCAACTACTCCTCCAGGGTTACCCCTCATGTCTAGGACTATTCCCTTGACTCCATCGTCAGTGAGTTCTTGTAAAACTTTTTTGAAGTCCTTACCTGTCTCTTCGTCAAACATTGTTATACCAATGTAGCCATAGTCTCCGATTTTATTTTTTAAGACAGAGTCGATTTTTATCTCTTCTCTTTTGATTTCAACTTCTTCTGTCTTTAAGTTTTTCTTTTTTAAAAGTAAAATCTTGACGCTTGTTCCTGCTTGACCACGCATCTCTTTTGAGGCCTGATCAATTTTTTCTGCTGAGAAGTCCTTGCCATTGATTTTTAAAATCTTATCTCCAGATTCAACCCCAGCCCTATCAGCTGGCGATCCCTTTATAGGCGAAACTACAGTTACGCTTCCATCCTCTGCAGGAGAAATTATAACTCCAACACCTTGAAACTTACCCGTAGTTTGTTCTGACAATTTTTTCATCTCATCTTTTGTAAGATATTGTGAATAAGGATCTTCTAACCCTGCAACTAATCCCTTTAAGATTCCTGCCTCAAGATTTTCTTCTTTTATATCCTTATTGTAAAGATAATTTTCTTTAAATATTTCTCAAGAAGAACTACCTTTCCAAAGTTTTCATTTGTTCCTAAAATGCTTTTTACTGTGTATATTCTCGTAACAACAGCAGTTGCCAATATTAAAATTGCAACTGCTGCCACTTTTAAAAATTTATTCTTTTTCATTATACATATCCCAATGGATTTACTGGCGATCCATTTACCCTAACTTCAAAGTGAAGGTGAGGTCCTGTTGATAGACCTGTGGAACCTACAAAGGCCACAACGTCTCCTGCTGAAACAGAGTCACCTACTGACTTATTAAGTGCTGAACAGTGAGCATAGACTGTCACTGTGTCTCCGTGATCTATCATAATAACATTTCCATATCCACTCATAAGTCTTGATAAAATAACTGTACCTGACTTAGCAGCAACTATAGGTGTTCCACTTGGTGCTGGTATATCTACACCTGAGTGGAATTTAGAATAACCTAAGATAGGGTGAGTTCTATAGCCAAATGGTGATGATATTGAGTAATGACCTGGAACTGGCCAAGTATATGCTTGTCCATCTCTTGGTCTTGATGCAACGCTTATGTTGCTGTTAACTCTATTTGTCCTGTTGGCAGATGCTCTTTCAGCCCTCTTCTTAGCTTCTTCTTCTCTTTTCTTTTGGACTTCAATTTCTTTTTGAAGTTTTAAAATTTCAAGGTCTAGGTTTTGCCAGTCTGATTGAGCCTTTTCAAATTCAATCTTGTAAGCATCAATGTTTTTTTCAAGAACTTTCATGTACTCATTCTTTGCATTAACTGCATCTTGGTAGCCTTGTCTTTCAGACTCAACTTCTGCCTTAGTAACTGTAACTTTTTCTCTATCAACTTTTAATCTTTCTTCAGTCTTTTTTATTGTGTCAATTTGAGTTTTTATGTACTCAATAGTTCTCTGTCAGCCTTTGCGATTGAAGAAATAATTTCGTTGTTTCTAAGTAATTCTTCTATATCCTTGGAGTTTAATAAAACTTCATATAGTTGACATTGCCCCTCTTATACATTTCTCTAAGTCTTGATCTTAGGGATTTTGTATTGGCCTCAAGATTTGCTTGAGCTTCTTCCAATTTCTTTTGGTTAGCAGCAATATCTTGATTTAATTTATTTATTTCTTTTTCAAGAGACGCTATCTTATTAGACTTCTCTTGAATCTTTGCATCAAGGCCTGCTATTTCATCAGTAACAGACTTTTTTTCTGATTCTGTATTAGAAATATTAGCCTTTTGCTCCTTAATTTTTGAATTAACCTGTTTTCTTTGTTCAATTTTTTCATCTTTTTCAATAGTCAGACTCTTAGAAGACTTGGCAAAACTTGCACTTGGAGCCGCCATTATGGCAGCAAGGCAAATTGCAAAGAATCTTTCTCTTACTATACATTCTTTCACCTACACATCTAAAAACTTTTTAGTT
>NZ_UATM01000010.1 GCF_900454685.1 Peptoniphilus harei
CTTGCAAGTCCAAGTTCATCATATTTTTATATATAGAGGAGCAGGAACACCGATTCCTAAGAATTGGTCACACATTGCTGCGTCACAGAAGATTGATGTAAGCATTGTAGCAAAAACTATTCCACCAACAGAGTTGATTTTATTTTTAATTCCACCAAATAATTTTTCAACGATACCACATTTTTCAAGAGCACCACCAAAGGATACTGCAAGAATAATAAGGTTGATTGTCCACATTTGGTTATCCATACCACTTTTGCAAGAGCACCATCAAGGAATTCATTTCCTGTTTCAATTGATGGACCATAGTGAAGGATTGAGAATAAGTCTGCTACTGAATATCTTTCTTGGAAGATAAGTGCAAAGATGACACCAACTGCAACTGAACCAAGTACGCCTGGAAGACCAGGGATTCTTAATACCATTATAATTACAATTACTACAATTGGAAGTAGTACTAATGGATTAACATTAAAGTTACTAGATATTGCTTCTCTAATTCCATCAGCAATTGTTGGATCATATCCAGCTCCTGCAATATTCATACCTAAGATTGTATAAATAATAAGAGATATTAAGAAAACAGGACCTGTTGTAGATACCATGGCTGCAACGTGATCAAATAGACCAGTTCCAGCAACACCTGCTGCAAGGTTAGTAGTATCAGATAGTGGAGAGAATTTATCTCCAACATATGCTCCAGATATTACCATACCTGCTGTAAGTGCAGGATTAATTCCAAGTCCAGCACCAATTGTCATGAAAGCAATACCAACTGTAGCTGTTGCTGTCCAAGAAGATCCACAAGCTAAACCAACTATAGCACAAAGCAAACAACCAACTGGTAGGAATGTTTGTGGTGATAAGAAATCTAGTCCGTAATAGATAAGAGCAGGAATTGTACCTGAAATCATAAAGGATGATACCAATAGACCTACAGTAAGTAAAATTAAAATTGCGTCCAATGTTGCTGTTATCCTGTCTATAATACCAGACAACATTTCATCAAAACTATGTCCGCAAATTACACCAATAGTAACAGTAACTATAAGTGCTATGATTAGTGGCATGTGAGCAGCGTCATACGCCTCATCACTAAATTTGAAAACATATACCATTAGCGCTACCATTGTTAAAATAGGTAGAATTGCTTCAAAAAAACTTGGTAGTCTAACAGCTTTTTGACCATCGTTCTTCATAAATAAAACCTCCTTAAAACATTAAGGCACGTCATAAAATATTTGGCATGTCTGTAATACATCTGCTAAAATTTTGTATTACTGAAAATGTTTTCTAGCTTCATCTTACTCCTGTAGTAATTATAAGTCAACTATAATTTATAAAGATTTTTATATTACATTTAATTTTGTACAATGTCTTAGCTAGATTTTATGATAATTAGATAAATTCATTTTGGTATTCATCTATATAATAAGGTATTTTCAATAAACTATAGGTTTCCGATTAAAAGCATTAAATCATTGTTTTTATTAATTTTTAGTATTTTATTTTTAAATATATACACTTTTAATATTGATATCTTTTATTTATAGATTAAGTTTTCCCATATGATGTTAATTAGGATTATTTAGGATAAAGTTTTCATGACATGTTTTTATTTGACTTAGGAATTAATTAAAAGTTATATATTTTATTAAAATTCTGAAAATAAAAAGCAGGTACCTTTAAGTACCTGCTAATGACCTAAGTCAATTTCTTAAATTTTATTAAGATAGTAATACTGATCCGATAACTCCACCGATTACTAGGAACACGTCAAATGCGATAAATGTCGGTACACAAGTGTCCATGATGTGGTCGTGTTGTCCGTCAGCGTTAAGACCAGATGTAGGTCCCATTGTTGAGTCAGATGCTGGTGATCCTGCATCTCCAAGAGCAGCTGCTATACCAATTAATAGGATAATAGCTGATTTTGAGAAACCTAATTGTTGAGCTAGCGGAACATAAATTGCTGCAACTACTGGGATTGTACCAAAAGATGTACCGATACCCATTGTAATAACAAGACCAATTGCTAGTAGAACAATAGCCGATACTACAAGTGAAGCACCTTCCATCATAGCTGCTGTATCGTTAACTAGGTGAACTACTGCACCTGATGTGTTAAGAACGTTAGCAAATCCACCTGCTATTAACATTACAAATGCGATGAATCCCATTAGGTCAAGTCCACCAGTAACCATATCGTCAATTTCATCCCATTTAATTGAACGAGTAATTAATAGGAAGATAATACCAATTAATGCTGAGAACGGAAGGTTAGTTGTAATAATTTGAACTATAAGCATTGCTATAGCTGCAACTAGAGCTCCCCAAGCTTGTGAAGTCATGTGAACTTCTTCGTCTAGAGAAATAACTCCAGGGATTTCACGATCTTCATATTCTCTGTCTTTTCCATAAAGAACAAATACTAC
Organism: Peptoniphilus harei; assembly: GCF_900454685.1. GTDB lineage: Bacteria > Bacillota > Clostridia > Tissierellales > Peptoniphilaceae > Peptoniphilus_A > Peptoniphilus_A harei. Next base: position 2,436 of record NZ_UATM01000010.1, read on the forward strand.
AAAGATTAAACCAATTAACATTGATAAACCTGCAATCCACATTACCTTTCCTGTGTCATTAACAGTTGTTGGCATGCCAGCATCTGTCATGTTTGTTGCAATAATTTTGTGGAATATAAGTCCAAAACCTACTGGTATTGAAACATATGGTGCCTTTAATCCAAAGCAAAGAGCTGATGCTACTGCACGTCTGTCAATCTTTAACTTATTCATAAGTCCTAGTAGAGGCGGAATTAGAATAGGTATAAAGGAAATGTGAACTGGTAAAAGGTTTTGTGAAAAGATTGATATAAATGCTATTAGGAAAATTAAGAAGAATTTATTATTTCCTACTAATTTAGAAATCTTTTGAGCAAGAATAGTTATAAGTCCTGATTTACCAATTGCATAAGCAAACATACCTATTAGGATATAAGCAAGAGCTGTCTCTGCCATAGATCCCATACCACCAATAATTGTACCTATAATTGAATCGCCTTCGATTGCAAATCCTGGAAGCTTTCCAACTGTATTTGCTTGCCAAGTATCTGGTTCAAATACATATAATGGCATGCCTGCAGTTATACCTGCCACAATACCTGCCACTAATAGTGAAAGTAGTACGTTAAGTTTTAACCATTACATAAAATTACGAAGTAATTAGTACCGACACTACTACGGGGGTTAAAATAACAAAAACTAATTTATTTCCATCCTTTGAGAAAATAAAGGTAAAATCTTATTTTCATAAGGACGGAAATATATATATGATTTGTTATATTTAAACCCCCGTAGTAGTGTCGGTTACTATTTACTCGTAATTTTTATGTATGGTTTAAAACTTAACGTACTACTTTCACTATTAGTGGCAGGTATTGTGGCAGGTATAACTGCAGGCATGCCATTATATGTATTTGAACCAGATACTTGGCAAGCAAATACAGTTGGAAAGCTTCCAGGATTTGCAATCGAAGGCGATTCAATTATAGGTACAATTATTGGTGGTATGGGATCTATGGCAGAGACAGCTCTTGCTTATATCCTAATAGGTATGTTTGCTTATGCAATTGGTAAATCAGGACTTATAACTATTCTTGCTCAAAAGATTTCTAAATTAGTAGGAAATAATAAATTCTTCTTAATTTTCCTAATAGCATTTATATCAATCTTTTCACAAAACCTTTTACCAGTTCACATTTCCTTTATACCTATTCTAATTCCGCCTCTACTAGGACTTATGAATAAGTTAAAGATTGACAGACGTGCAGTAGCATCAGCTCTTTGCTTTGGATTAAAGGCACCATATGTTTCAATACCAGTAGGTTTTGGACTTATATTCCACAAAATTATTGCAACAAACATGACAGATGCTGGCATGCCAACAACTGTTAATGACACAGGAAAGGTAATGTGGATTGCAGGTTTATCAATGTTAATTGGTTTAATCTTTGTAGTATTTGTTCTTTATGGAAAAGACAGAGAATATGAAGATCGTGAAATCCCTGGAGTTATTTCTCTAGACGAAGAAGTTCACATGACTTCACAAGCTTGGGGAGCTCTAGTTGCAGCTATAGCAATGCTTATAGTTCAAATTATTACAACTAACCTTCCGTTCTCAGCATTAATTGGTATTATCTTCCTATTAATTACTCGTTCAATTAAATGGGATGAAATTGACGATATGGTTACTGGTGGACTTGACCTAATGGGATTCATCGCATTTGTAATGTTAATAGCAGGTGGATTTGCTAACGTTCTTAACACATCAGGTGCAGTAGTTCACCTAGTTAACGATACAGCAGCTATGATGGAAGGTGCTTCACTTGTAGTATCGGCTATTGTTCTACTAGCAATTGGTCTTGTTATTACAATGGGTATCGGTACATCTTTTGGTACAATCCCAGTAGTTGCAGCAATTTATGTTCCGCTAGCTCAACAATTAGGTTTCTCAAAATCAGCTATTATCCTATTAATTGGTATAGCAGCTGCTCTTGGAGATGCAGGATCACCAGCATCTGACTCAACAATGGGACCTACATCTGGTCTTAACGCTGACGGACAACACGACCACATCATGGACACTTGTGTACCGACATTTATCGCATTTGACGTGTTCCTAGTAATCGGTGGAGTTATCGGATCAGTATTACTATCTTAATAAAATTTAAGAAATTGACTTAGGTCATTAGCAGGTACTTAAAGGTACCTGCTTTTTATTTTCAGAATTTTAATAAAATATATAACTTTTAATTAATTCCTAAGTCAAATAAAAACATGTCATGAAAACTTTATCCTAAATAATCCTAATTAACATCATATGGGAAAACTTAATCTATAAATAAAAGATATCAATATTAAAAGTGTATATATTTAAAAATAAAATACTAAAAATTAATAAAAACAATGATTTAATGCTTTTAATCGGAAACCTATAGTTTATTGAAAATACCTTATTATATAGATGAATACCAAAATGAATTTATCTAATTATCATAAAATCTAGCTAAGACATTGTACAAAATTAAATGTAATATAAAAATCTTTATAAATTATAGTTGACTTATAATTACTACAGGAGTAAGATGAAGCTAGAAAACATTTTCAGTAATACAAAATTTTAGCAGATGTATTACAGACATGCCAAATATTTTATGACGTGCCTTAATGTTTTAAGGAGGTTTTATTTATGAAGAACGATGGTCAAAAAGCTGTTAGACTACCAAGTTTTTTTGAAGCAATTCTACCTATTTTAACAATGGTAGCGCTAATGGTATATGTTTTCAAATTTAGTGATGAGGCGTATGACGCTGCTCACATGCCACTAAATCATAGCACTTATAGTTACTGTTACTATTGGTGTAATTTGCGGACATAGTTTTGATGAAATGTTGTCTGGTATTATAGACAGGATAACAGCAACATTGGACGCAATTTTAATTTTACTTACTGTAGGTCTATTGGTATCATCCTTTATGATTTCAGGTACAATTCCTGCTCTTATCTATTACGGACTAGATTTCTTATCACCACAAACATTCCTACCAGTTGGTTGTTTGCTTTGTGCTATAGTTGGTTTAGCTTGTGGATCTTCTTGGACAGCAACAGCTACAGTTGGTATTGCTTTCATGACAATTGGTGCTGGACTTGGAATTAATCCTGCACTTACAGCAGGTATGGTAATATCTGGAGCATATGTTGGAGATAAATTCTCTCCACTATCTGATACTACTAACCTTGCAGCAGGTGTTGCTGGAACTGGTCTATTTGATCACGTTGCAGCCATGGTATCTACAACAGGTCCTGTTTTCTTAATATCTCTTATTATTTATACAATCTTAGGTATGAATATTGCAGGAGCTGGATATGATCCAACAATTGCTGATGGAATTAGAGAAGCAATATCTAGTAACTTTAATGTTAATCCATTAGTACTACTTCCAATTGTAGTAATTGTAATTATAATGGTATTAAGAATCCCTGGTCTTCCAGGCGTACTTGGTTCAGTTGCAGTTGGTGTCATCTTTGCACTTATCTTCCAAGAAAGATATTCAGTAGCAGACTTATTCTCAATCCTTCACTATGGTCCATCAATTGAAACAGGAAATGAATTCCTTGATGGTGCTCTTGCAAAAGGTGGTATGGATAACCAAATGTGGACAATCAACCTTATTATTCTTGCAGTATCCTTTGGTGGTGCTCTTGAAAAATGTGGTATCGTTGAAAAATTATTTGGTGGAATTAAAAATAAAATCAACTCTGTTGGTGGAATAGTTTTTGCTACAATGCTTACATCAATCTTCTGTGACGCAGCAATGTGTGACCAATTCTTAGGAATCGGTGTTCCTGCTCCTCTATATGATACAAATATGATGAACTTGGACTTGCAAGAAATATGTTATCAAGAACACTTGAAGATGCTGGTACACTTTGGGCATG
>NZ_UATM01000016.1 GCF_900454685.1 Peptoniphilus harei
GAGTATAATCCAACAGGATATAAAGATGGCACTATAGAAACATGTGAAACTTCATATATAAATTATTATGACAGAGTTATTGACAGTTTTAGAAATAGCGATCATGTAGAAACAGAAATAGATCCAGATAATTATAATTTTATACTTTTGAAATCAAAAAAGAAGATGAAAATTTCCTGAAATTAAAATCTTTAGAAGAGTAACTAATTTAGAAAATTACATTCTAAGGGTATAATTGCAAGATTTAACGGAAATACTCTGAATAAGGTAGAAAGTAAATTAATAGGGATAGATGGGAGGTAACTTTATAGTAGTTGATAATAAAATAATAATATTGTCCATTACTCATTGGAAAGGATATTTAATCTAGATGAGCAGTTTAGAGATAATGCTTCAGCATTTTAACTCAAGAAGGATTAAGTGATGGTATAGTTAATTTGAAAGTTTTTATGAGATTGTTTAAATGATGGTCGCTATAGAAAAACTTTAACTAAGATGTCTAGTGAAAATATAGATGTATCTAGACATATGATAATTATAAAAATATCAAGGAAACTATTGATATGTTTAATTTAGATATAAATTATAATGAAAAACCGCGTTTTACTATAGTCTATGAAGAGAAAAGTCAAATCATGGACATACTAAGGATATTAAGAGATTCATATTATTTGAGTATTATTAATAAACAAAAAGGAGTAGATGACAATAAAGGAGGTTATCTTATGAATAAAAGGCTGGATAAGCTTTATAATAGTTTAGTTAGAACTATTATGTTTATTTCTTCATATTTTCCTCTTTATATTATGATAACAATTCTTTATTATAAGAAATTATTGAGGGTTTTAAGTGTATGAATGTTTTCTCAATTATTGTTACTTAGCATTGGTCTATTCATCATAATATCTATATTTAGCATTGTATTATTAAAGTTAGGAAAGGAGCAAGGAAAAACTAATTGAAGATTTGGAAAGGCCGGACGATACTGTTCTTAGCTATATTATGACATATATAATTCCTCTTGTAACGAATGGTGACAATACAACTGAGGTATATATGGCTAATATATTTCTTTTATTTTGATTGGTTATATTTATCTTAGATTAAACTTGATTTATTTGAATCCCTTATGGGCGATGTTCGGTTATATGATATATAGAGATTCGAATAGGGAGGTTATTATTACTAATATATCTAGAGAGCATTTGAAATGTATGAATAAATTAAAAGGGTACTACTTAAGTAACTATGTGTTTGTAGCTCATAAAAAAATAATTTAGAATATTAGAAAAGTATTAATAGGCGATAGAAATTAAAAACTCTATCGTCTTTTTTATATTCAAAATTAGGAAATTAAGGGGTTGAAAAAAATTTTTATTGGTGGTATTATTAAAACGATAAGTACACATAAGTACACTTCTGGAACAGGAGTGCATTATAAATATTATTATAAATACCGATTCTAGCGAACCGATTTATGAACAAATCGAAAATCAGATAAAAAACAAATTATGAATGAAGATTTGAAAACTGGAGATTCTATACCATCTATGAGAGTATTAGCTAAAAATCTTAAGGTAGCTGTAATTACAGTTCAAAAGGCTTATGAAAATTTACAAAAAGATGGATTTATTGAGACTATTCATGGTAAGGCAGTTTATATCAGCAAGAATATTGAATTACAAAAAATAGAAACATATAAAGAAGTGGAGATTTAGCTAAAAAATTGTCAAGAGCATACAATCAAGTTCTATTTCGTTAGATGACTAATAGATTTAATAAAAAAGATATATGAGGAGGGGCAATGATGGATTCATATGAAATAAATTAGCATTAAGGGTATCTGGATTAAATAAAAAGAATAAACAAATGATTTTTCTTTGAAAAATATAAATATTGAAGTACCTTATGGATCTATTGTAGGAAATATAGAAGAAATGGAGCGGGGAAAAGTACTACTATTTCTTGTATACTTGGAATGTTTCAAAAGATGAGGGAAAATAGAATATTTGGTACTGAAGATTGTAATCAAATAGATATTAAAAAACACATAGGTGTTGTTTTAGATGAGCCAAACTTTTCATTATTATTAACGTCTAATGAGATAAATGAGTAATGAAATTTAATTACAGTAATTGGGAAGAAGATAGTTTTAAAAATTATTTGAATAGATTTAATTTACCAATAGACAAGAAGACTAAGCAATTTTCATTTGGTATGAAAAAAAAGTTATCGTTGGCTATAGCGTTGTCTCACGAACAAACTTCTATATTAGATGAGATTACTTCAGGTTTAGATCCAGTAAGCAGAGATGAAATACTGGGTATATTGTTGGAATTTATAGAAAACCCAGAAAACTCCGTGTATATATCATCACATATTACAACAGATTTGGAAAAAATAGCTGATTATATAGTTTTTATGGATAATGGCAAAGTCGTGTTGAGTGAAGAAAAGGATGAATTGTTATATAACTATGGGATACTTCGTTGTACTGATAAGAACTAGAAAAAGTGGAAAAAACGGACATCATTTCATACAGGAAGGAATTTGGAAGGGTAGATATTTTAGTAAAAGATATATCGAAGATAAAGAATAAGTATAAAGAATTTGTTGTGAATAAACCAAATTTTGATGAGATGTTATTAATATTAACAGGGAAGGAGGACTAATATATGAAAGGTTTATTGTTAGAAATATATTACAAAAATATTAAAAACATTTTTATAATGAATGCATTTTTAATTTTAGTATGGATTCTAATAAATTTATTTGCTGACATACAAATGGTTGTTTTTGCGTATTTTGCAGTAGTAATTTTCGCTAACAGTTTGTTGCTTCTTTTATCTCAAAGAAAAGATTATGATTTAAATTATATAAATATGAATTCATGCTACCAATAAAAAGTAAAAATATAATACTATCAAAATATATAAGTCAAGTAGTTATTATTCTCTTTTCTATATTGATGTTGATTATTTTGAATTATATATCAATCTATCTAGGTAAGAATTATTTTGATTATGGATCTTCAGACTTAATAGCTTTGTTAAATGTTCTATTAGGTATTATTTTGCAACTAGTATCAATCTTCTACTTAGCCATGTACTTTATTGATTTAGAGAAAGGTGATTTGTGGATGGTTTTAGGCTTGATTGGGTCTATAATGCTAGTATCAATAGAAATATTTACATTAAATAGGCTTGGATTTTCTAAGTCAGGTGGAAATGTTGCACTTTGTGCAATATATTTGATGCTATTTATAACATCATGCGTATTGAACTCAAAAAGAATGGTAAATCTAAAATTAGATACTTAAAATGGAAGATGCTATATCTATATTAGGTTTTATGTATAGAATTAATAAGTAAATATATTAATATTCAGAGCTGCTGGACCTAAAATATGGTCTTGTAGCAAAGAGATAAAAACTTATTGAATTAGAAAATATTAAAACGTGGATATTTTAGGCGATAGAAATTAAAAACTCTATCGTCTTTTTTTATTACAAGAAAGGAGTTATATATGAAAAATTTAGAGCAAATAAGACAAGAGTCAAAAGAAATAAAAGATAAAATTGATGATACAGAAGAAAGATTAAAGCAACTAAAAAATCAAGAAAAGAAGATATTAAAACAAGACATAGTGAAAAGAAGAAAAGAAAGAACTCATAGACTAATCATAAGAGGAGCAATCTTAGAAAGTCTTATAGAAAATACAGAAGAACTAACAGATCAAGAAATAAAAACCTAATTGAAAGATTTATAAAAGAAAATTTAACATCACAAGGAATGATAGTAGATTATGCAATTCATGATGAGAGTCAAGACAAAAATGGGTAATAATTTTATATAAGTTAAAAGTTTTACTAGGCTAAGAATAGATTTTTTACGAAAATTGTTACTTGTCCTAAAGCTTGGTAAGGTTCTAATTCTAATGAAGGTGATGGCAAAATTATGAAAGAAAAAATTATTATTAAAAAATTAAAAGAAGATCGCAGAAATGAAATCTACACAAATAGAGGAATTAACACCAATATTCCAGCTAAAATTTTCGCAAATCTTTGAGAAAATTTACTGGAATAATTGGGGTTAATTCCTCTATTTGTTGTATTTGAAGATTTTCATTATCTGTCCGATTCTTCAATTTCTTTTAATTTTATTGTGAATAATAATTTTATTTTAGATTTCTTTCGATCTTTTTTAATTATTTTTTCCATCATCACCTTCATTAGAATTAGAACCTTACCAAGCTTTAGGACAAGTAACAATTTTCGTAAAAAATCTATTCTTAGCCTAGTAAAACTTTTAACTTATATAAAATTATTACCCATTTTTGTCTTGACTCTCATCATGAATTGCATAATCTACTATCATTCCTTGTGATGTTAAATTTTCTTTTATAAATCTTTCAATTAGGTTTTTATTTCTTGATCTGTTAGTTCTTCTGTATTTTCTATAAGACTTTCTAAGATTGCTCCTCTTATGATTAGTCTATGAGTTCTTTCTTTTCTTCTTTTCACTATGTCTTGTTTTAATATCTTCTTTTCTTGATTTTTTAGTTGCTTTAATCTTTCTTCTGTATCATCAATTTTATCTTTTATTTCTTTTGACTCTTGTCTTATTTGCTCTAAATTTTCATATATAACTCCTTTCTTGTAATAAAAAAAGACGATAGAGTTTTAATTTCTATCGCCTAAAATATCCACGTTTTAATATTTTCTAATTCAATAAGTTTTTATCTCTTTGCTACAAGACCATATTTTAGGTCCAGCAGCTCTGAATATTAATATATTTACTTATTAATTCTATACATAAAACCTAATATAGATATAGCATCTTCCATTTTAAGTATCTAATTTTAGATTTACCATTCTTTTTGAGTTCAATACGCATGATGTTATAAATAGCATCAAATATATTGCACAAAGTGCAACATTTCCACCTGACTTAGAAAATCCAAGCCTATTTAATGTAAATATTTCTATTGATACTAGCATTATAGACCCAATCAAGCCTAAAACCATCCACAAATCACCTTTCTCTAAATCAATAAAGTACATGGCTAAGTAGAAGATTGATACTAGTTGCAAAATAATACCTAATAGAACATTTAACAAAGCTATTAAGTCTGAAGATCCATAATCAAAATAATTCTTACCTAGATAGATTGATATATAATTCAAAATAATCAACATCAATATAGAAAAGAGAATAATAACTACTTGACTTATATATTTGATAGTATTATATTTTTACTTTTTATTGGTAGCATGAATTCATATTTATATAATTTTAAATCATAATCTTTTCTTTGAGATAAAAGAAGCAACAAACTGTTAGCGAAAATTACTACTGCAAAATACGCAAAAACAACCATTTGTATGTCAGCAAATAAATTTATTAGAATCCATACTAAAATTAAAAATGCATTCATTATAAAAATGTTTTTAATATTTTTGTAATATATTTCTAACAATAAACCTTTCATATATTAGTCCTCCTTCCCTGTTAATATTAATAACATCTCATCAAAATTTGGTTTATTCACAACAAATTCTTTATACTTATTCTTTATCTTCGATATATCTTTTACTAAAATATCTACCCTTCCAAATTCCTTCCTGTATGAAATGATGTCCGTTTTTTCCACTTTTCTAGTTCTTTATCAGTACAACGAAGTATCCCATAGTTATATAACAATTCATCCTTTTCTTCACTCAACACGACTTTGCCATTATCCATAAAAACTATATAATCAGCTATTTTTTCCAAATCTGTTGTAATATGTGATGATATATACACGGAGTTTTCTGGGTTTTCTATAAATTCCAACAATATACCCAGTATTTCATCTCTGCTTACTGGATCTAAACCTGAAGTAATCTCATCTAATATGAGAGTTTTGTTTCGTGAGACAACGCTATAGCCAACGATAACTTTTTTTTCATACCAAATGAAAATTGCTTAGTCTTCTTGTCTATTGGTAAATTAAATCTATTCAAATAATTTTTAAAACTATCTTCTTCCCAATTACTGTAATTAAATTTCATTACCTCATTTATCTCATTAGACGTTAATAATAATGAAAAGTTTGGCTCATCTAAAACAACACCTATGTGTTTTTTAATATCTATTTGATTAACATCTTCAGTACCAAATATCTCTATTTTTCCCTCATCTTTTTGAACATTCCAAGTATACAAGAAATAGTAGTACTTTTCCCCGCTCCATTTCTTCCTATATTTCCTACAATAGATCCATAAGGTACTTCAATATTTATATTTTTCAAAGAAAAATCATTTGTTTTATTCTTTTTATTTAATCCAGATACCCTTAATGCTAATTTATTTTCATATGAATCCATCATTGCCCCTCCTCATATATCTTTTTTATTAAATCTATTAAGTCATCTAACGAAATAGAACTTGATTGTATGCTCTTGACAATTTTTTTAGCTAAATCTTCCACTTCTTTATATGTTTCTATTTTTTGTAATTCAATATTTCTTGCTGATATAAAACTGCCTTTACCATGAATAGTCTCAATAAATCCATCTTTTTGTAAATTTTCATAAGCCTTTTGAACTGTAATTACAGCTACCTTAAGATTTTTAGCTAATACTCTCATAGATGGTATAGAATCTCCAGTTTTCAAATCTTCATTCATAATTTGTTTTTTTATCTGATTTTCGATTTGTTCATAAATCGGTTCGCTAGAATCGGTATTTATAATAATATTTATAATGCACCTCCTGTTCCAGAAGTGTACTTATGTGTACTTATCGTTTTAATAATACCACCAATAAAATTTTTTTCAACCCCCTTAATTTCCTAATTTTGAATATAAAAAAAGACGATAGAGTTTTTTAATTTCTATCGCCTATTAATACTTTTCTAATATTCTAAATTATTTTTTTTATGAGCTACAAACACATAGTTACTTAAGTAGTACCCTTTTAATTTATTCATACATTTCAAATGCTCTCTAGATATATTAGTAATAATAACCTCCCTATTCGAATCTCTATATATCATATAACCGAACATCGCCCATAAGGGATTCAAATAAATCAAGTTTAATCTAAGATAAATATAACCAATCAAAATAAAAGAATATATTAGCCATATATACCTCAGTTGTATTGTCACCATTCGTTACAAGAGGATTATATATGTCATAATATAGCTAAGAACAGTATCGTCCGGCCTTTCCAAATCTTCAATTAGTTTTCCTTGCTCCCTTTTCCTAACTTTAATAATACAATGCTAAATATAGATATTATGATGAATAGACCCAATGCTAAGGTAACAATAATTGAGAAAACATTCATACACTTAAAACCCTCAATAATTTTCTTATAATAAAGAATTGTTATCATAATATAAAGAGGAAATATGAAGAAATAAACATAATAGTTCTAACTAAACTATTATAAAGCTTATCCAGCCTTTTATTCATAAGATAACCTCCTTTATTTGTCATCTACTCCTTTTTGTTTATTAATAATACTCAAATAATATGAATCTCTTAATATCCTTAGTATGTCCATGATTTGACTTTTCTCTTCATAGACTATAGTAAAACGCGGTTTTTCATTATAATTTATATCTAAATTTAAACATATCAATAGTTTCCTTGATATTTTATAATTATCATATGTCTTAGATACATCTATATTTTCACTAGACATCTTAGTTAAAGTTTTTCTATAGCGACCATCATTTAAACAATCTTCATAAAAACTTTCAAAATTAACTATACCATCACTTAATCCTTCTTGAGTTAAAAATGCTGAAGCATTATCTCTAAACTGCTCATCTAGATTAAATATCCTTTCCAATGAGTAATGGGACAATATTATTATTTTATTATCAACTACTATAAAGTCTACCTCCCCATCTATCCCTATTAATTTACTTTCTACCTTATTCAGAGTATTTCCGTTAAATCTTGCAATTATACCCTTAGAATGTAATTTTCTAAATTTAGTTACTCTTCTAAAGATTTTAATTTCAGGAAAATTTTCATCTTCTTTTTTGATTTCAAAAGTATAAAAATTATAATTATCTGGATCTATTTCTGTTTCTACATGATCGCTATTTCTAAAACTGTCAATAACTCTGTCATAATAATTTATATATGAAGTTTCACATGTTTCTATAGTGCCATCTTTATATCCTGTTGGATTATACTCAACTATCTCTTTGTCTGAAAAAGTTT
>NZ_UATM01000006.1 GCF_900454685.1 Peptoniphilus harei
TTCGCTAGAAATACATTAGATACCTTAAAGTATGTAAGACTATTAAAGGAAAACAATGTTGGTGTAGTATTTGAAGAAGAAAATATAGATACTTTGACAATGGATGGAGAGCTATTACTAACAATATTAAGTTCAGTAGCTCAACAAGAAGTAGAAAATACCTCAGCCCATGTAAAAAAAAGGACTGAAAATGAAAATGGAAAAAGGGGAACTTATTGGTTTTCAAGGTTGCCTCGGATATGATTATGATCCCACAACAAAAAGTATATCTATAAATGAAGAAGAAGCTAAAATTGTTAGATATATTTTTAAAAGATATTTAGAGGGCAATGGTGGTTCAGTCATTGGCAGGGAATTAGAAGAACAAGGATATCTCACTCCTAGAGGTAAAACAAAATGGTCTGACACTACAGTGTTAGGAGTAATTAAAAATGAAAAGTATATTGGTGATATACTAATGGGAAAGACCTTCACAGTTGATCCCATAACAAAAAGAAGACTAGCAAACTTTGGTGAATCTGATAAATATCACATTGAAAATCATCACGAGCCAATTATATCAAGAGAAGATTTTGAAAAGGCACAAGAGATTAGACTCAGGAGAGCACAAAACAGAAACACCATAGCTAACAAGGATAGAAAAAGAGAAAAACTATCAAGACAATACGCTTTTTCAAGTATGCTGGAATGTGGATTTTGTGGCGAAATACTGTCAAGAAGAACTTGGCACACAAGTTCAATTTACAAAAAAATTAACTGGCAATGTGTAAAGTCAACAAAAAAAGGTAAAAAATATTGTCCTCATTCAAAAGGAATACAAGAAGCAGCAATAGAAAAAGCATTTGTTGAAAGCTATAGGCAATTATGCCATGCAGATTCAACAGTAATAGATGACTTTTTAAAAATTGTAGAAGAAGAAATAAATGATAATACTTTAGTCAAAGATTTGAAAAAGTTAGAAAACCAATTAAACAGAATCATTAGTCAAGAAAGAAAGTTAGTTGATCTTCATTTAGAAGATAGTATAGACGAAGAAGTTTATGCTAAAAAGTATAAAAAACTTACAAAACAAAAAGAAGAATTACTTGATGAAAAGAAAACACTAGAGCTAACTATCAAAGATGAAAACTCTATTAAAGAAAGATTAAAGCAATTTAAAAAGGTCTTAGAAAACAAAGAAATTATAGAGGAATTTAATAGAACAGTATTTGAAAGCATAGTTGATAAAGTCGTGGTGGGAAGAATTGATAAAGACGGAAAAGTTCATCCTTATGACTTAACATTCTATTTCAAAACAGGAGTTAAAGATAGTCAAGATTCTAATAATTTCAAAGATAAAAGAAAAAATGCCAAAGACAATGACATTAATAAATTGTGTTCCTACATGAATGACGAGGATAAAAAATTATGTACCCAAGCAAAAGACAACGCACGCGGAGACGGTAGCTCTGTTGTCCAAACTAAATACAGAACATCATTTAGATATAGAAATAGGGGAAGATGAATTATCTGAAATTGACTTTTCAAAAGACGCAACTTATGGAGAAATTAAAAAGTATGTGTTAGATAAATACGGACTAAAAATTTCAAGCCTATATATTGCCCAAATAAAAAGGAAACGTGGTCTAATAGAGAGAGAAAATTATAATTTTAGTAAGAAAGAAAATCAAAGAGTGCCAAATTGCCCAGAAGAAAAAGAAAAAGCAATCGAAGATGCTTTAGAGCATTTTGGAATGATTTAAATAATATCTAAGATTGAAAATTTTAAAATTAAGACTTAAAAACTTTAAGATTAAAAAGATATGTACTTCTTATATAACCTAAGAAGATTAATTGAAAATCAGGGGAACGATGATGGTAAAATAAAAAATTTTAACAACTAAAGAAGAATTAGGCATTATTGCCAAAGAGATTTTTATGAAGTTAAAAATACTGAAAAAGACTTGTTAGAATTGAAAATTTTAGATCATTGTGCAGGGTTTCGTGTCATAGTAGTGATAGAGGCAAATAGTTATGTAAATATAAAGAGTTCAAGACTTCTACCAAAGTTTAAAACTCAAAAAATAAATAGTTGGTGTGCTGCTTAGAGTAACCATTTTGATAATGTGGATGCGAAACAAAAAGAGATAATCAGACTTCGTAAAAAATTGAAACAGGTTGAAATGGAGAATGATATTTTAAAGCAAGCTGCACTACTGTTAGGCAAAAATAGACCTCATTATCTCGAACCGAGATAAATATAGCATTAGTGCAATGTGTAGACTACTTGGGGTCACAAGAAGTTTAGTCTATTATCATTTGAACAAAGAAAAAGATGTGAAATTAGATGAAGATGAAAAACTAATAGAAGAAATAAAAGAAATATTCAGAAGAAGTAGAAACAACTATGGAACACGCAAAATAAAAAAAAACTAGGGAAAATTGGATATAAAATATCGAGAAGAAAAATAGGCCGAATAATGAAGAAAAATGGCCTAGTCTCAAACTATACAGTAGCACAATATAAAGTAATAAGATCCAAATGCAACGAAGAAGACATCCCTAACCTTTTAAATAGATAATTTGACAATAGAGACTATTTAGAAGCAATAGTAAGCGACCTAACATATGTAAGAGTAGGAAAAACATGGAATTATATATGTTTAATAATAGACTTAAACAGCCGTGAAATAATAGGATACTCATCAGGTAAAAACAAAGATGCAAATCTAGTAGCAGAAGCATTTTACTCAATAAGGCAGCCACTAAATCGTATAAAAATATTTCACACAGACAGAGGAAGAGAATTTTAAAATATAAAAATAGAAGAAATATTAAAGGTATTTGGGATAAAAAGATCGCTAAGTAAAAAAGGAAGCCCATATGATAACGCAGTAAGCGAAGCAGTCAATAAAGTAATGAAGACAGAATTCATATATCAGGAGAACTTTACTAATTTCCAAGAACTTAATCTAAAATTAGCAGAATACGTATATTGGTATAATAACCTAAGAATTCATGGATCTTTAGGATATAAAAACCAGTAGAATATAGAAAAGCAGAATAAAAAGCTCTGGAAGTTTCATAAATTAAATAAAATATATGAACAGACTGTCAAGGGCAAATTTCAACGAAATTTGGGCGAAGCCTTTACCCTTGATTGTCTGAGAATATATTTTATAATCTAAAGAAACTTTCAAGCTTGATAATGTTCGGTTATAAATTGTCTAAAAAAGGGTTGCCATTCCATGTATTTGGGTTCATTAGAAGAATGCCGAGCAATGGGTAACATGACGCTGATGTGTTTATACACAAAAAAGCTACACATGCGTTGGCTGACAACAGGGAGCTAAGTAAATTAACACCAGCTAAAATGTTTGACGCTATTAATAAATGACAAGTATATGAAATTGGTTTTACCTAGTTTAAAAAAGAAATTATAATGAAAATATGGAGGCTAAGAATATGAAGATTAATAATGAATGTTGTTGTGGATGCAAAACAGAAAAGCCGGATCAAATTAAAGACAATTGTCCTGTATGTAATAATGAAGGGATTTCCGTTAGTAAAGTAACTGTTGAACATCTAGTGGTAGATGATTATCGTAATGCTGTTAACGGAGATCAATATAAGATTTGCATGAACGAGGACTGCGACGTTGTTTACTATAACTTAGATAATGAAATAAAATTCTTGAAAGACCAAGTTAGAGTTCCTATCTGGTTTAAGAAAGATGCAGATCCTAAGTATGCTTGTTATTGTAGCGAAGTCACAGAAAATCAGGTAATTGAAGCAGTTGTAAAGCATGGCGCGAAATCCGTAAAAGAAGTAAATGCCATCACTGGGGCAATGAAAAATCCTAATTGTAAAGAAAACAATCCGTTGGGAGTTTGTTGTCATAAGATTATTCAGGAAGCTATCGATAAAGGCTTGAAAATGAAATAATTACAGTCGATATGTTCCTACAAACGAGAGCCAATCTTTGATATGTTTCCATCTACGAGCGTGGATATGTTCCCATAACCATAGGGGTTGAAAGTGTAGACTTGAGTGGTCAGTGTGGATAAAATTTTAATTCTTAAAAAAGCATGTGGAAAATATATTCTCAAATTATTTCTAAATTCTACTAGCTTTAAATTAAGAGTATATAAAATTATAATTTCTTACACTTTTTGCATCAACGCTACACTTTCAACCCCTATGGTTATGGGAACATATCCACGCTCGTAGATGGAAACATATCAAAGATTGGCTCTCGTTTGTAGGAACATATCGACTGTAATTATTTCATTTTCAAGCCTTTATCGATAGCTTCCTGAATAATCTTATGACAACAAACTCCCAACGGATTGTTTTCTTTACAATTAGGATTTTTCATTGCCCCAGTGATGGCATTTACTTCTTTTACGGATTTCGCGCCATGCTTTACAACTGCTTCAATTACCTGATTTTCTGTGACTTCGCTACAATAACAAGCATACTTAGGATCTGCATCTTTCTTAAACCAGATAGGAACTCTAACTTGGTCTTTCAAGAATTTTATTTCATTATCTAAGTTATAGTAAACAACGTCGCAGTCCTCGTTCATGCAAATCTTATATTGATCTCCGTTAACAGCATTACGATAATCATCTACCACTAGATGTTCAACAGTTACTTTACTAACGGAAATCCCTTCATTATTACATACAGGACAATTGTCTTTAATTTGATCCGGCTTTTCTGTTTTGCATCCAACAACATTCATTATTAATCTTCATATTCTTAGCCTCCATATTTTCATTATATTTCTTTTTTAAACTAGGTAAAACCAATTTCATATACTTGTCATTTATTAATAGCGTCAAACATTTTAGCTGGTGTTAATTTACTTAGCTCCCTGTTGTCAGCCAACGCATGTGTAGCTTTTTTGTGTATAAACACATCAGCGTCATGTTACCCATTGCTCGGCATTCTTCTAATGAACCCAAATACATGGAATGGCAACCCTTTTTTAGACAATTTATAACCGAACATTATCAAGCTTGAAAGTTTCTTTAGATTATAAAATATATTCTCAGACAATCAAGGGTAAAGGCTTCGCCAAATTTCGTTGAAATTTGCCCTTGACAGTCTGTTCATATATTTTATTTAATTTATGAAACTTCCAGAGCTTTTTATTCTGCTTTTCTATATTCTACTGGTGTTTATATCCTAAAGATCCATGAATTCTTAGGTTATTATACCAATATACGTATTCTGCTAATTTTAGATTAAGTTCTTGGAAATTAGTAAAGTTCTCCTGATATATGAATTCTGTCTTCATTACTTTATTGACTGCTTCGCTTACTGCGTTATCATATGGGCTTCCTTTTTTACTTAGCGATCTTTTTATCCCAAATACCTTTAATATTCTTCTATTTTTATATTTTAAAATTCTCTTCCTCTGTCTGTGTGAAATATTTTTATACGATTTAGTGGCTGCCTTATTGAGTAAAATGCTTCTGCTACTAGATTTGCATCTTTGTTTTTACCTGATGAGTATCCTATTATTTCACGGCTGTTTAAGTCTATTATTAAACATATATAATTCCATGTTTTTCCTACTCTTACATATGTTAGGTCGCTTACTATTGCTTCTAAATAGTCTCTATTGTCAAATTATCTATTTAAAAGGTTAGGGATGTCTTCTTCGTTGCATTTGGATCTTATTACTTTATATTGTGCTACTGTATAGTTTGAGACTAGGCCATTTTTCTTCATTATTCGGCCTATTTTTCTTCTCGATATTTTATATCCAATTTTCCCTAGTTTTTTTTTATTTTGCGTGTTCCATAGTTGTTTCTACTTCTTCTGAATATTTCTTTTATTTCTTCTATTAGTTTTTCATCTTCATCTAATTCACATCTTTTTCTTTGTTCAAATGATAATAGACTAAACTTCTTGTGACCCCAAGTAGTCTACACATTGCACTAATGCTATATTTATCTCGGTTCGAGATAATGAGGTCTATTTTTTGCCTAACAGTAGTGCAGCTTGCTTTAAAATATCATTCTCCATTTCAACCTGTTTCAATTTTTTACGAAGTCTGATTATCTCTTTTTGTTTCGCATCCACATTATCAAAATGGTTACTCTAAGCAGCACACCAACTATTTATTTTTTGAGTTTTAAACTTTGGTAGAAGTCTTGAACTCTTTATATTTACATAACTATTTGCCTCTATCACTATGACACGAAACCCTGCACAATGATCTAAAATTTTCAATTCTAACAAGTCTTTTTCAGTATTTTTAACTTCATAAAAATCTCTTTGGCAATAATGCCTAATTCTTCTTTAGTTGTTAAAATTTTTTATTTTACCATCATCGTTCCCCTGATTTTCAATTAATCTTCTTAGGTTATATAAGAAGTACATATCTTTTTAATCTTAAAGTTTTTAAGTCTTAATTTTAAAATTTTCAATCTTAGATATTATTTAAATCATTCCAAAATGCTCTAAAGCATCTTCGATTGCTTTTTCTTTTTCTTCTGGGCAATTTGGCACTCTTTGATTTTCTTTCTTACTAAAATTATAATTTTCTCTCTCTATTAGACCACGTTTCCTTTTTATTTGGGCAATATATAGGCTTGAAATTTTTAGTCCGTATTTATCTAACACATACTTTTTAATTTCTCCATAAGTTGCGTCTTTTGAAAAGTCAATTTCAGATAATTCATCTTCCCCTATTTCTATATCTAAATGATGTTCTGTATTTAGTTTGGACAACAGAGCTACCGTCTCCGCGTGCGTTGTCTTTTGCTTGGGTACATAATTTTTTATCCTCGTCATTCATGTAGGAACACAATTTATTAATGTCATTGTCTTTGGCATTTTTTCTTTTATCTTTGAAATTATTAGAATCTTGACTATCTTTAACTCCTGTTTTGAAATAGAATGTTAAGTCATAAGGATGAACTTTTCCGTCTTTATCAATTCTTCCCACCACGACTTTATCAACTATGCTTTCAAATACTGTTCTATTAAATTCCTCTATAATTTCTTTGTTTTAAGACCTTTTTAAATTGCTTTAATCTTTCTTTAATAGAGTTTTCATCTTTGATAGTTAGCTCTAGTGTTTTCTTTTCATCAAGTAATTCTTCTTTTTGTTTTGTAAGTTTTTTATACTTTTTAGCATAAACTTCTTCGTCTATACTATCTTCTAAATGAAGATCAACTAACTTTCTTTCTTGACTAATGATTCTGTTTAATTGGTTTTCTAACTTTTTCAAATCTTTGACTAAAGTATTATCATTTATTTCTTCTTCTACAATTTTTAAAAAGTCATCTATTACTGTTGAATCTGCATGGCATAATTGCCTATAGCTTTCAACAAATGCTTTTTCTATTGCTGCTTCTTGTATTCCTTTTGAATGAGGACAATATTTTTTACCTTTTTTTGTTGACTTTACACATTGCCAGTTAATTTTTTTGTAAATTGAACTTGTGTGCCAAGTTCTTCTTGACAGTATTTCGCCACAAATCCACATTCCAGCATACTTGAAAAAGCGTATTGTCTTGATAGTTTTTCTCTTTTTCTATCCTTGTTAGCTATGGTGTTTCTGTTTTGTGCTCTCCTGAGTCTAATCTCTTGTGCCTTTTCAAAATCTTCTCTTGATATAATTGGCTCGTGATGATTTTCAATGTGATATTTATCAGATTCACCAAAGTTTGCTAGTCTTCTTTTTGTTATGGGATCAACTGTGAAGGTCTTTCCCATTAGTATATCACCAATATACTTTTCATTTTTAATTACTCCTAACACTGTAGTGTCAGACCATTTTGTTTTACCTCTAGGAGTGAGATATCCTTGTTCTTCTAATTCCCTGCCAATGACTGAACCACCATTGCCCTCTAAATATCTTTTAAAAATATATCTAACAATTTTAGCTTCTTCTTCATTTATAGATATACTTTTTGTTGTGGGATCATAATCATATCCGAGGCAACCTTGAAAACCAATAAGTTCCCCTTTTTCCATTTTCATTTTCAGTCCTTTTTTTTACATGGGCTGAGGTATTTTCTACTTCTTGTTGAGCTACTGAACTTAATATTGTTAGTAATAGCTCTCCATCCATTGTCAAAGTATCTATATTTTTCTTCTTCAAATACTACACCAACATTGTTTTCCTTTAATAGTCTTACATACTTTAAGGTATCTAATGTTTTCTAGCGAATCTTGATATA
>NZ_UATM01000004.1 GCF_900454685.1 Peptoniphilus harei
CTTCTTTTCATCCACTTTCATATCCCCTTTAGTCTTAAATTCCTTTAATTTTCCTAGTGTTGATGCTTTTGCTTTAGTATGCTCTTTAGCTTTTAATAACTTTGCAGAGTATACTTTTAGATTTGTGTATTCCTTATTATCCTTTCCCATACTTTTCTTTTCTTGCCAAATAGGTGTACAAAATCTCCTTTTTTCAAATTTTTTACTTGATTGATTTTGTCATTATAGGCGTAGCAGCTGATGAATTTTGCATTTCCTTCCTTGTCATTTTCAGCAATAGAAAAGGAGGCTACTTTAAAGTCCCTCCCATCTTTTGATTTTAAATCTTTAATTTCTATATCAGTTGCTATATTTCCATCTATATTTAATGTATCCTTCTCTTTATTATCTATATCTTTCATCTCTTTATCTCCTTGTTCTTGATTAACTTCTAAGTTTTCTTTTAACTCTTCTTCGTCTATATATTCAATAAACTTCTCATCAATAAGCCCCATAACTGAATCGTTCATATAATTATCATAGGCATTATTAAGAACATTTTCATTTTCTACTCCTGTTTCAAGAGATATAATACCTTTTACAAATTCTTTATGATTATATTCTGCTAAAAAATCTATTGTATTCTTCATGCTTTCAAAATTTGTATTTTCCATATTTGCTATTGTTTTTATATCACTTGCATATCTAACAGAATCCATTCATACTTTCCACTTTCTTTATTAAATTCTACTCCTGTGGCTAAAATAATTGATTTCCGTCAAATAAGGTCGCTTGATTATCTTTCACATCCAGTACCATAGTGTCTCCAAATTCAGTTTCATTACATTTCCCTTTTTTATATTCATTGCTATTCCTCCTTTTATTTTTTATCCATCTCATCTGTGAATCTTTTATTTCTTCTTCTTTCTCATCACTAATAATAAATTGTTTGATTTCTTCAACTGTTGGATCATCAATTGTAGTCTGAATAAATTCAACTAATTTATCTTCTGAAGTGGCAAAATTTTTAATTCCATATTCAACTATATTGTTAATTATTCTCTGAGTAGCACCATCAAAAGAAAAATTTTTCTTGAATAAATTCATTAAATCTATCTCTATCAAATTCCATATTCTTTTTCCTCTAATAATATCATTTAAAGTTTTATCTGCCACATGGTTCACTATTATTTATTTCTTTTATATTATTATTTACTGCTAAATTCTCCCTATATCCCTTTAATTTATCCATAATAGATGTTTTTTCTTTCATTTCAAAATCTCCTATTTCCTGCACTTTACTATCTCTAAAAATCAGCATCATTTCTATCTATTATTCCGTCTAAATCCATATCTTTAGATAATGGATCATAGAAGTTGCCATCATCATCTATCTCAAGTCCCATTACTTCTCTCAGTTTTTCTTCATTTACTGATACAAGCTCACTAAAATCCCAAAATCCAATAGATGTCTTTATCTGTACTAGCTCTTTTAAATCACTTGCATCTAAGGGATCATAGGTGTATTGAAAGCTGTCAATTAGGTTCTTATCTACATAGGTGTTCATCTTGTAATTTATTAAATCTAAACTTACTTGTATTTCATGTTTTTCATCTGGTGTAGTTGTATAAGCTATTCCTATATCTGTTAAGTCAGGAAATATAGTATCAAAGTCTCTAACCTGTTTTCTTCATCATATTCTCTGTTAAGGAAGTCTATCAATTCTTCCTTTACTTCTTCTAGTAATGGATTATCTTGGCTTATATCTTCACTTTTTCCCATATCTAGTAAATTATTTACTTCTGCAAGTCTTAATGTCTTATCCTTTAAAAGTTCAGCTTGTGGAAATGTCTTTTGTATTTCAATTTTGGCTGTTTGAAATTGCTCTTCTGTATCTTTTAGTTTTGAAATTGTATTTTCTAATCTTTCTGGTAATTTATCTAATACATTATCCATTCTTGTTATATTACCTATTTCATCTGTACCAAACTCTCCTCTATATTCTCCCTTGCCTTTTAATATAAAGTTATATTTATTGAAAAAAGAATCATATTTTATGGATAAATCAAAATTTCTATATTCACCTATTTTTTCTCCATCTTTATCCATTTCCCTATATATTTTAACTCCCTTAATTTTGTTCAACAAAACTCTCCAGCTATTTTCTTATCTATATACTTCTTTCCGTCAATAATTAGAGAGGTAAATTTATTATCTTCTTTTAAATTTTTATCTACATCTCTATAAGGCTCAACATTTTTAATATCTTCCTTTAAGTTCTCTATCCTTTCTTTTAATCTTTCTATTTCCTTTGGATAAAATTTAACTACTTTATCTTCCAGCTTGTAAAGATTTGATTTAAAATTGGACTCTAGCATTTTAAGTTTAGAAACTTCAACATCAAGGTCCATCTTCTCCTTTATTAATGGATTTCCTGTTGCAAGAGCTTTGATTTCGGCATAGTTTAATGTGGCTTCGTCTACATCTTCTGCAACTCTTACAGGTGTCTTTGAAGTCATAATTTGAGAAATATATTTTTGTTTATTCTCTAAGGTTTGGAAAAGATAGGCATCAAAAGTATTTTCTGTTACATATCTAAATATATGGACTTCCTTATTCTCATTTCCCTGCCTCACAATCCTTCCTGCCCTTTGAGAAAGATCAGCCGGTCTCCATGGTATATCAAGATCGTGGATTGCAATTAGCTTGTCTTGGGCATTAGTACCTGCTCCCATTTTCTGTGTTGAACCAAGCAAGACTCTTATTTCTCCCTTTCTTACCTTATCAAAGATAGCATCTTTTTCCATATTGTTTTTTGCCTTATGAATAAATTCTATTTCATTTTCAGGTACTCCCATATCTATAAGTTTTGTTTTAATATCATCATAGATATTAAAATCACTACTTGGTGTAGACATATCACAAAATATTAATTGAGCAGATTTTTTATCTTTATATTTATCCCAAATGCTAAATACATTTTTTATACAGGTATTTACCTTACTATTAGGATCATCAGGAAGTAAAGGATTGATTAATCTTTGATCTAATGCCATCTTCTTCCCATCATTTGTTATTAATAGCATATTATCAACACTTGAATCTACCTGCTTATCACGAACCTTATCTGCTCTCTCGGAAAAAGTTTCAAGAATTTCTTTTTGTTCTTCGGTAGGCTTTGTTTTTATAGTTTCATAATGGGCAATTGGTGTAGGAAGATTTAAAACATCAGCTGTTTTAATATCCATAAATCCTTTTACAGTATTCATAAGTTCAGGAAGATTATAAAATTTTGCAAATCTGGTTTTGCTCCTATAACCATTACCCTCAGGATTTAATTCTATTGCCGTTATTGTTTCTCCAAAAGTAGATGCCCAAGAATCAAAATGTTGCAATTTCATCTTTTTTAATTCATCATACTGTAAATATCTCTGCATAGTATAAAGTTCAGCCATACTGTTGCTTACTGGTGTACCTGTGGCAAATACTAATCCTTTATTATTAGTTATTTCATCCATATAGCGGCATTTCATAAGCATATCTGATGATTTTTGTGAATCTGTAGAAGTAATTCCTGCTACATTCCTCATTTTAGAAAATAGATAGAGGTTTTTGTAGGCATGGGCTTCATCTACAAATAACTTATCTACTCCCAGTTCCTCAAAGGTTACAACGTCATCTTTCTTATAATCAGCATTTAGTTTTTCTAACTTTGTCTCTAATTTTTTCTTTGTTTTTTCTAATTGCTTTACAGTAAATCTTTGATCCCTTTCTCTCTTATATTCATCTATATAGTCAATGATTTCATCAATTTGACCTTGCAATTCATATTCTTGTCTTTCTTTTGATATAGGAATTTTTTCAAATTGACTGTGCCCTATAATAACAGCATCAAAACTTCCTGTAGCAATACGACTACAAAATCTTTTTCTTCTATCTGGTGTAAAATCTTTTTCTGTAGCACATAATACATTAGCTCCTGGATAAAGTTCATTAAATTCTCTTCCAAATTGCTCTACAATGTGGTTAGGAACAACAAACATTGACTTATTACTCATCCCAAGTCTTTTTGACTCCATGGCTATACCTATCATTTCAAAGGTTTTTCCTGCTCCTACTTCATGGGCAAGTAAAGTATTTCCACCAAACAAACCTCTTGCTATGGCATCTTTTTGATGTGCTCTTAATTCTATTTCAGGATTCATTCCTTCAAAAGTAAGATTAGATCCATCATATTCCCTTTGTCTTATGGAATTGAATCTTTCGTTATAATCTTCTACTAATCTATTTCTTCTTTCCACATCATCAAATATCCAGCTTTTAAATTCTTCTTTTATCATCTCTTGCTTACTTCTTGCAAGCATTGTTTCTTTTTGATTAAGCACAGATTTTTTCTTTCCATCACTGTCTTCTACTTGGTCAAATACCTTAGTATCTCTTAAATTTAAAGTATCTTCTATCAATTTGTAGGCATTTACCCTATTTGTACCATAGGTAAAAGAAGCAAGGTCATTGTCCCTATCAGAGCTTTTTCCTTCAACTCTATATTCTCCTGTAAAGTCAGAATACTTAATATCTATATTCCACCTTGATGAAACTGGTGTTTTCAACAAATCAAACATAAATTTTTTGTAATCTTGTTCCGGTATCCATGTTGCACCCATTCTAACTGTAATCTCACTTGCATCTAGTGCTTTAGGCATTACTTCCACTAGCTTTGCTTTTTGAAAATGTAACTCTTCTAATTCTTTTTTTAAGAGTTTACTATCCTCTAGATTTTCTTCCTTTCCTAACTCTTTTTCGATGTTTTTAATATAAGAGTCTACAACTTCAATTTTATCTCTTATATTTCCTGACAAGTATTCATCAGCACTTACGTAAGTTCTTGAAAAATCTCCTAGCTCTTTAGCAGACTTAAATGGATTCATATCATTAGGTTCAAAGGAATCTAAATTTAAAAATATTTCTCCCTTTAATTCTTCTATTAATTTATCTCTTGTTTTTCCTGTCAATTCTTCCATATAATCAAAATTTATTTTACCTTTTTGACTAATAGAGAGTACCAGAGCATCTATTGCCCTATCTGTATGATCTATTATTACAGCTTTTTTTATAGTTCTCTTGTTAAAGATATCAGATTTTCCTATAAAGTTGCCTTCTTTATCTAATTTCTCCAAAGTTGAAATTAAAGAAAAATTGGCATCTTCTCTAAATAACTTTTTATTGGTTTTTGAATTTAGTCTTCCATGTTTGCTATTGAAATCATCGTAGAACTTATTTAGATTTTCTTGTTCTTTTTTTATCTCTTCATCTGAATAGTCTTCTTTTTGATAGGTTATAACTTTCCTTAGACCTTCATTTAATCTTAAATATTCTTTTACCTTATCTTTATCCTTTTGGTTTAAGGATATTCTTTGCATAATTGAATTTTCTCTAAAATATATTTCATCATCCACTAAAGCAAAAGAATAGTTTTTAACACTATCATCAGCTGGTATTGTTTCTTCTCCTAAATCATCATTTATTTGAGCTTCTTCATACCTACCTTGGATATTTTTAATGGCTTTTTTTAGTCCTTCTTCTAAAGAAATATCTTTATTTTCAATACATGCAAGGCTTGTCCCAAATCTTGACGGTATTTCTTCCATAGTCCCTATTACCATCTGAGGATTATCTACAAAGTATTTATTATATATTAGTCCTTTTGCATCTTTGTCTAGCTCTATCCAGTCTTCATCTATCTTTAATAGTCTATCTCTCTTTTTTAAAAAGATTATATCTGAAGTTACTTCTGTTCCAGCTACCCCTTTAAATGTAGTATTTGGTAGTCTTATTGCTCCTAAGAACTCTGCTCTTTCCGATATATATCTTCTAACATCTTCACTTTTTTTATCCATTGTTCCTGAAGATGTTATAAATGCAATTATGCCTCCATCCCTAACCTTATCTAAAGTTTTAGCAAAAAAATAATCGTGAATTAGAAAGTTATTTCTTTCATACTCACGATCTGCTACTTTAAATTCTCCAAAAGGAATATTTCCTATGGCTACATCAAATAGGTTATTAGAAAAATTGGTTTCTTCAAATCCTTTTATTTGTATATTGGAATTAGGGTAAAGTTCTTTGGCAATTTGTCCACTAATGCTATCTAATTCAACTCCATAAAAGTTTGACTCTTTCATTTCTTCAGGTAGATTTCCTATAAATCTACCTGTCCCAGCACTTGGTTCTAATATATTTCCTTTTTCAAAGCCAAGATTAGAAAGACTTTCATAGATAGCGTCTATAACTACTTTCGGCGTATAAAAAGCTGTTAGGGTTGATTCTATTGCCCTATTATATTCTTCCCCAGTTAGATTTTCTTTTAAAAAGTTCCTTGCTTCAAGCCATTGACCTTCCTTTTCTTCATCAAATACATCAGAAAGTCCTCCCCAGCCGATATACTTTGCCAAAATTTCCTGTTCATCTTTTCTTGCACTTCTATTTTCTTTTTCTAAGGTCTTTAAGACATTTATAGCTTCAATGTTGTTTTTTAATCTCTGTGAAGGTGGTAGGTTTTCTTCTTCATTAATAATTTTATAGTTTTCTAAAGAAACTTCAGAAACCCCTTCTATATTCTCTCTATCAGTCCTTATTAAATCATTATTTTCTTTCCATTCCTTATATTCTTCTAACTTCTTATCAATAGTTTCTTTTCTATGAGTGGTTAATTTCAATGAATTACCATCTCCGTCAATTTTGTCAATTCCTTTGAGGTAAGAAAAAGGTAGAGTAAATTCCCTATGATTTTTTGGATTAGATGAACTATATACTAAAAATTCTTCCTTTTCATTATCAACACTTACTATAAACTGATCAGCAACAAGAGAAGATTTATTATTTATTACATCAAGGCTTTTATATAAGAGCCTTGAATTGTCTTTTTTAACTTTTTCTTCGTTATTATTGTCAATATCTTCAAAGCTAATTTGTTCTACTAATTCCTCTTTATCGATAGATTGTTTTTTACTTAATTTATCTTTTTCACTAGATTTATATTCTTCTAAATCTTCCTTTCTTACAAAGATATTAGAAACAGGTCTTTCTCTACTATATATTACTTCAGTAATACCACTCTTATCTATTGTACTTAAAGCTAATCTACCCATTCCAGCTTCATTAAATTCATTTTCTTTAATTAAATATTCCTTATTTCTAAATTGAACTGGTAATCCTAAAAGACTATAATCTTCTATTTCTAACGGAATTAATTCCTCTTTTTTTATAACTTCCAAATCAAGATCTTTGTAGTCATTAAAAAGAATTATTTCACTTCCGGTAATAAAACCATTCATTAGTCCTGTGCTATCTTCTAGTTCTATAGTTTTAGGACTTGTAGTATCGTTAATGGCAGTTATAGTGTATTCTTTTCCTTTGTATCTAACATTCATACCTTCTTTAAATGGATTTTCTTCTTGCCTTGTTCTATCATTTTCAATTTGCTGATTTAAATATCCATTTAAAAGCACTTCTCTATGTTTATCATCAAGTAAATAAGGTAAGTTACTTAATATGTCCTTATAACTTTTATATTTTATAGCTTGATTAGAATTTAAAATATACCCATTGTATCGTAAATTTTGTTTAAGAGATTTTCCCTTAACATCTAAGATTAGCTCTACCTTATACCCTTCTTTTCCATCTATAATATTTTCTGGTTTTTTTAATAATCCATCTTCTATTTTCTTTGACAGTAGTAAGTATTCTTCATCTTGAGGATCAAAATAGTATTCTCTTTTTTCTTTGATATCCTTATCTATTAACATGGAAAGAACTTGTTTCTTATCTCTTATTTCTTCAATTTTGGATTTTTCTTCTTGCGATAAATTTATATTAAAAGTGATTTTATTTTCTTCATTTATATGTGCTAAATTTTGATATGCTCCATTGATTTCAAGATTTTTATTAAAAACATATATATCATTATAATAATCTGGAAATTGCTGATTAAAGCTTTGAACATCTATATCATAGCCTTCCTCAAATTTTGTAACTTTATCATCAGTAATTTCAAATAAACCTTCCCTTTCCAATTCTAATACATCATTTAAATTTGTAAGATTTGCTTCTTTCATTTTGGCAGTAATTTCATCAAACAAACTGTCTATTTTTTTGCTATCTTCAAAAGATTTCCCTTTATATAAAGTATAGATCTTTCCTTGTGAGTTTTCCTTTCTTGGATAAACTCTAATTCCTGTTTCTTCTAATTCTATATCCTTTGTTTTATATTTATCTACTAAAGCATAATAAAATCCTACTTTTACTGCTATTTTATCTTCTACAATCTCTTTTGTTAATTTTTCTTCTACTTCATTTCTTAATACTTCTAAAGCTTTTAAATCGCTTTCTTTAAAGGAATGTGAGAATAGTTTTAAGTCCTTATCAAAATAGGCATCATATGAATAATATATTATTTGATTATGGTTATTATCATATCCACTGGAAATATCTTTTATTTTTAAATATTTATTATCCTCTGTTCTAACTATATCTCCCACTTTTATAGAGAGTATCTCCTTATCATCTTCTATATTGTTTTCATGTGAATTATTTAAATATTCTCTATATCTATTTTCTATTCTAATAGCTAATTCTTTAACCTTATCTATTGCCTTCATATCATCCGGAAGATTTCCCTGTTTATCGGCAACTTCTCTCATGATTTTTACATATTCTCTTTGGAATACAGAGTTAAAACTTGCTAAGGTATTATTTCCTAAGTTTTCTCTTGCCTTTATAATTTCATTTTCTAAAACTTTATCCTTAACTAATACATCAAAAATTCTATCTTCAATTTGATTTATTGAAATTATTTTTTCATCTATCTTATTTCCTTCTATAGTTTGATTAAGTTCTATCTGACTTTTTCCTATTTGTTCATAAAGAAATTCAAAGTCTCTTTGGTTGATCTCATTTCCATCACCTATGTCTATCTTATAGTGATCAACTATTTTCCCATCTACTATATGGTTAAAATAGAATTTGGAATACCCCTCCCACTTATCAGTCATCTGCCCATATTCATCTTCTCCTAAGGTCTTATTATGAAGTCTTATCTTTTCATCTATTTCCCTTATTTCATCTAATAGTTCTTTAGTCAGCCTTTGTCCTGCATAATCTTTTTCTATTAGACTTGAACCCTCATTAAACTCAATTATCCAATAATCATCTTTTCTATGGCTATCTAAATCAAAACCTATATTCTCTTTATTTTTATTAGGATAAAATTCCTTAAATTCTTCAAAACCATTTACTATATCATCATCTATAACTTCTTTGTTAGAATTAACTACAATATTTGGAATATCATCATATCGACTTTGACTTTCTAAAAGGTAATATTCTCTTCCTTCTATTTCTTCCTTTTCTTTAATATAAAAAGTGTCATGTATTCCCTCAAGAATAATTCCATCGTCTAACTGGTCTAATGGTATATCTAATTGTTTTTCAAAGGCTATGGAATATATTTCTTCTTTTAAAAAGTTTGGCATAAATTCATCATAAATGATAAGTTTTCCATCATCACCTATACTTGCTACAGACTGTCCTTGATAATAATATATAGAACTATTATTTGTTCTTTCTATATATACATCATTATCAGTTGGAGGCAAATCATCTTGATAATTTATATACTCCTGGCTTTCTTTTTCTGTTTTATTTATTTCCTGATCTGTTTTTTTCTTCCTATTTTCTTCAAAACTTTCTTCATCTATATATCTATTCTTTTTAATAAGGTCATTAATTCTTCTTGCAACATTAGACCAAGATAGTAGTATTTCTTTTGCATTACCTTTATTATATTTTATTCCCTTCGCATCGTGCCACTCACCACTTTCTCTTGCAGCAGATAGTGCATGAGAACTTCCACCTACGCCATATTCATTTTTCAAGAAATCTGCTTGTTCTTTTAAATCATGCTTTTCAGTAAAAAATTCATATATTCTTTTCTTTCCATCAGAAAACCCGCTTCCTCTTTTTAGGCTTTCATCTATTTCATCTTGTGTTATAAAACTCTGAATAGGTGCAATATCCTTTAAATTTGACCTATATAATTTTCTTTCTATTTCTAAATCATTGATATCATTATAGATTTTAGATAATTTATAATGATGAAATCTTAAAATATCAGGATTAATCTTATATTCTTCTAAAAATACCTCGTATTCTTTTCTGAGTTTATTTATAAAATTTTTATCTTCAAGTTTTTTCCCGAGATTTTCTTTTTCATCTGGGAAGCCTCTTCCTTTTATATCATTAAGAATCGCTAAATATCTATCCTTAGTTTCATCAGTAAGATCTCTCTTTAAATACAATAATTTTTCTGCTATTTTTTCTCTTTCATATGTCGCACTTTCTACAATCTCAACATTGCTAGCAAATTCTCCTCTATCTAATAAATTATTAATATTATTAGCTAAATCTTTCCAAGAAACTATTTGCCCTTCTCTATATCTTGCCTCATCTCCATCTTTTAAAATTGCTCCTTCCTTTCCAAACCATGCAGATATCTTTCTTCCTTCAATTTCAAGACCATTGGCTCCCCTATATATTTCTTTCAAAAAGTTTGCCTGTTCTTCTAAAGATTTACCCTTAGAAAATTCTGCTATTACTGCTAATCTTCCATCTTCATGATTTCCTCCATGTATTAAAAATGTATCTATTTCTCTTTGACTTATTGGATTTGAGAAGGATATTTGCTCTCCATGATTTTTAGCAGAAAAAAAGGAAGTAGACTCTACTTCCTCATTTTTTAGATTAGGATTATCTCCCTTTCCCCTATTTCTTGTAGGGTCATATCCATGTTCTTCTTCAATCTCAGATATTTCAGATAGTCCTCTTCTTTCAGTTCTTCTGTCAGACCCCAAGTTTCCATCATTTTGACTTCTTCCCTCGTGATAAAGTCCTCTATCTCTTTTTCCTTTGATAGAAGATGATCCATCAATGTCCCTTGCAAATACATTATCTGATAATCCTCTTCTTTGTTCTCCTTGAGAAAGTTCAATCTCATCCTTCCCCATCTGTTGAGTTTCTTTAAATCTATTTCCTTGGGAATTGCCATATTGGGTATTAGGACTTCCATGCCTTCCTCCAATTCTTCCATCTTGTATGTCCCTCCCTGTCTCTCGAAGGAATTCTCCTTGACGATTGGTGTGTAAATCCCCTCCTCCATGAGGTATTCCTTGCCTGCCAATGTTAATTTCTCTTTCATCTTCCAAGCCTCCTTTAAAATTTATTTCACCGTTTATATCAGAACTTAATTTATTATAACGCTCCTTAAGCTCTTTTGTCTGCTCCAAATCTTTTCTTTCTTGAATTTTCTCTAAAATTTCTAATCTTTTTATTTCACTTCCCAAATCAAGTAAGATATTTTTACTTATATTAGCACTTATACTTAATACTTTGTCTATGTCCGAACTTGATATTTTAGACAGTAAAGATAAGTTTTCTTCTTTTAGCTGATATGAGACCTCCATTCTCTCGCTTATAGAAATTTTTACGGATTCTTTTAACAAATTAAAAAGGTCTACCTTTTGAATGCTTTTTAAACTTTCATCAGATAGACTTTCTAAAATTTTATTGAATTTTCCTCTAACATTACTTTCTACTAAGGCAGCAATTTTATCTTCTTGGCTTAATAGAAGCTTACTATCTTTTTCTTTAAACTTATCTATCATTTCATCTAGTAAGTTTAAATGCTTTTTGCTATCATATTTCCATAACTTTACCTCAGAAATATTATGATTAATACTTACTGTTTGCCTTATGTCGAAGATATATTTTATCCTTCCACTATCTATATCTAAAAGTGGTATTCCTTTTTCGCCTCTTTTAACGCTTCTACCTATACTTTTCCAATAATCAAATTCTGCACAGGCTGTTGCTTTTGGATCCATATTGTATATAGATATTTGATGTATATATGGATACTTATAGTTATTGCCTGATACCTTTAAATATTCCTCATATTTTTTTATATCTTCTTAAATTCTTCTTTTGCAAGATAGATTGTTCTACTTAAATCTACTATATCATATCTTGGCATTTTATCCCTCCTCATTATAGTGATAAAAATGAACTAAATTTTATATATTTATTTATTAAACTTTATTTCTTTCTATTTTTTAA
Source organism: Peptoniphilus harei (assembly GCF_900454685.1). GTDB lineage: Bacteria > Bacillota > Clostridia > Tissierellales > Peptoniphilaceae > Peptoniphilus_A > Peptoniphilus_A harei. The sequence goes on from NZ_UATM01000004.1 coordinate 12,149, forward strand.
ATTTCTGTAAGCAAAAGATAACTTTAAAATGTCATTTACGCTATCTTTTTATTGCAATAAAAAAACGATTGGAATTTTTTACTTTTCTAATCGCTTTAACTGCCTTTATTCTATTGCTTCCAATCCAACATTGCTTTTTCTAACTTTGAAAAATTGCAATTTGCTCTTCTTATAATTCCTGTTTCTTTTTGATTTTTGTATATTTTTTCTACCTTTATCAAGACCTTTGTTTTATTTTTTAAACAAAAAGCGTATTCTTTTTGAAATAAGTCTTTATATCTAATATCCTCAAGTTCGTTAAAATCAATTCTTTCATAACAATCAGTCGGTACAGGAATCATTTTCTTAATATCCAATATAGATAATATGTGCATTTTTTCTATCAGAATAATATTTGTAGATATCTCCATCTATAGTAATACTATTATCGATCACTTCATAAATCAAAAAATGCTCATCAGAAACATTCTTCCATTTTTTATGTTTTTCCTTTGCAGAAGAAATTGGAATAAAATAATTATAATTTTCTATACCAACAATAATTCCAACAAATGGTTTTATACTGTTTCTATACGATGGGTTGTAATAAACTTCTGAATCTACTTTATTTAGATATTCAAGGTAATCAGAGTTTACAGTATAAAATCCATATTTTATAACTTCTACCATTATTTTCTCCTAAAAAAACAGAGAGGTTTAATCCTCTCTGCTTGCTTTAATGCTTCACCTTTGGGATATAGGTAGTGAGACACCTTCTTTAATGCTCCACCTTTAACGGTAGTGGGACACCATCTTTATCTGATAAGAGTATAACATATATTCATAGTAATATCAAATAAGTAAATTTCCTAATGCCTACTCTTTTATCACTTATATTATACCCTATTTCTTTCATAAATCACTCCTTTCTTCATTCCTATAACCGTATTCAATTTTTATAATCAATTTACTTATAATATTTACCTATAGTATTTTTTATTTCTTCTTCAATTTCTTTTAAAAAATTCTCTTTATTTTCCTTACCCTTTGCTATATCACTTAATCTCATTTCCCATTTTGCTGTTGTCTTTGGAGATTTAAACTCATCTATAACTATAGTAACTAGGTTTAATCCCTTCCTAGTTGATATTAGGTTTTTCTTTTCTCTTTTATATAACCTTTGTATATCAAATTTTCTATTATTCCCGCTCTTGTAGCAGGAGTACCAAGTCCTTTTCTTTCAATTTCAACATCCTTAACTAATTCATCATTTCCAGCTATTTCCATTGCTTTTAAGAGTGTGTCTTCAGTGAAGTGTTTAGGTGGATTTGTATACTTCTCTTTTATATCTTTATTTTCAATATATAAAAAATCTCCTATTTTTACATCAGGAAGTTGTATATCTTCTTTCTTCTTTGATGTATATTCTTCTAAATATTTTGTAAACCCTTCTTCTGCAATTATTTTATAAGTGTTTATAAATTCAAACCCGTCAAATTCAGCCACTATCTTTGTTGTATTTTCTACAAGTGGATATCCAAAACTTGCATAGAGTTTATTTGTTATAAGTCTATATACTTTGGCTTCGCTTTCCGGGAGATTTGAAATATCCTTATTTAATGAACTTATCGTTGGAATTATTGCATGATGATCTGTAACTTTTTCAGAATTAAAAACTACCTTAATTCTTTCTGTGTCAAAATCATTTTTTCCTATAATATTATTTACAGTGCTTTCTATCATGTCTACTGTCAAATATCTTGAATCTGTTCGTGGATAGGTAATATACTTCTTT
>NZ_UATM01000013.1 GCF_900454685.1 Peptoniphilus harei
CCTTAAGCTTTATTATGAGTATTATTACCTATCCTTTGGGAATATCCCTAATGAACTATTTTAATTTGTTGCACTAAGAATTTTTTAAGTGCTATAATCAAGCTACAAAATATAAATAATACCTTATTGAGAGTGGTGGAGTGAATGGGCACTGTGAAACCCGGCAACCTAGTTGGTGCTAAATCCCACAGATTTTTATCTGGAAGATGAGGTTTAATGGTCCTCACTTTTGCGTGGGGATTTTTTTATGGATTAAAATTTAAAAGACTTTATAAATTTGACTAAATAAAAAGATTCATACATTAAATCAAGGTATTTAAAATGGAGGAAAGAATAAAATGAAAAAATGGCAATTTAGTTCAGAGTCCGTAACAGAAGGACATCCTGACAAAGTTTGCGACCAAATATCTGATGCCATCTTAGATAAGATTTTGGCAGAAGATAAAAATGCAAGAGTAGCCTGTGAAACTATGGCATCCACAGGCATGATAGTTATAACTGGAGAAATCTCAACAGAAACTTATGTAGATTTTGAAAAAACTGCAAGAGAAGTCCTAGAAGATATTGGATATAACAGGGCCAAATTTGGCTTTGATGGAAACACTTGTGCAGTCCTATCTGCAATCAAGGAACAATCCTCTGACATAGCAATGGGTGTTGACAGGTTTAAGGAAGAAGGAGTAGATGAACTTGACTCCTTTGGAGCAGGAGACCAAGGGATTATGTTTGGATTTGCCTGCAACGAAACAGAAAGCTAATGCCACTTCCAATTTCTCTTGCCCCAAGTTATCAAGAAGATTAACTGAAGTGAGAAAAAATGGTACACTTGACTACCTAAGACCAGATGGCAAGACTCAAGTTACAGTTGAATATGAAGAAGATAAACCAGTAAGACTTAAAAATGTTGTAGTTTCATCTCAACATGCTCCAGAAATTTCTATGGAACAAATTAGGGAAGATATAATAAGAGAAGTTGTAGAAAAGGTTGTTCCAAAAGAATTTATAGACAAGGACACAGAATTTTTCATCAACCCAACTGGCAGATTTGTTATTGGTGGACCAATGGCCGATGCGGGACTTACTGGTAGAAAATAATAGTTGATACCTACGGCGGCTTTGGAAGACACGGCGGTGGAGCTTTCTCAGGTAAAGATCCAACAAAGGTTGACAGATCAGGTGCCTACTATGCAAGATACATTGCAAAGAACCTAGTGGCAGCAGGACTAGCAGAAAAAGTTGAAATTGGACTTGCCTATGCAATTGGTATTGCAAGACCAACTTCAGTTTATGTAGAAACTTTTGGCACTGGCAAATTATCTGACGAAAGAAATCGAAAAGATTATTATGGAAAACTTCGATATGAGACCAGCTGCAATAATTCGTGACCTTGACCTATTGAGACCAATTTACAGACAAACTGCATCCTATGGTCACTTTGGTAGAAATGACCTAGACCTTCCTTGGGAAAAGACTGATAGGGTAGAAGACCTAAAGAAATATCTCAAATAAGACTGCGTTAAAAATTAAATTTAGGGTAAGATAAGAATAGCGGTTAAAAAAACTAACTTAGTATGCTATAATTAAAGAGTAAATTTATTTTTAGAGTCGAGAAGAGGATGGTTATGAAGAAAACTTTTAATTATTTTAGAGCAAACCCATGTGGAAATATAACAGGATTTGTTGTAGCTCCTGTATATCCAGGATATAGAAAAGCTTACACAGACTGTATCATGGAACAAATAGATAAGGATGTAGAGCAAGTTGGATTTATTTCTCCAGCATATGAAGGTGCACCACTTAGGATGGATATGATGGGTGGAGAGTTTTGTGCCAACGCAACAAGAGCTTACGGACTTTACTCTGCAAGCTTCTATGACACAGATGGACTTGTTGATATAGAAGTCTATGTAAGTGGTCACGAAGGAACTACTGATGTTATTGCAGATGTTAAAAATCAAAAGGCTTATGTAGCTTTAGATGCTCCTATTGGCAGAGAAAAGCTAACAATAGATGGCAAAGACTGTACTCTTATTAAGCTTCCTGGCATTAGCCATCTAGTTGTTGAGGAAGAAGAAGATAAAGAATTTGTAGATAAGGCTCTTGAGGTCCTTAAAAAAGACCACAAGGACGAAGCCTATGGAGTTCTTTTCTTTAACAAGGAAAAACTAGAAATGATTCCTTACGTTTATGTAGAAGGTTCTGAAACTTTATTTAGAGAAGGTTCTTGTGGATCAGGAACTATTGCAGTAGTAAACTATCTTGAAGATGACATTGCAAAGCTTGATGAAGATTATAAGATTTCTATTAAGAATCCAGCAGGAGAACTTGAAGTTTTTGTTTATGAATTTGAAGACGGCAAGAAATTCTGTGTAGGTGGCAAGGTTGAACTTTCTGAAGTGGAAAAGAAATCTATAGAGATTCCACAAGACGTTGCCCTAGCAGTTATAGCTGAGCACGATAAGATTGTGGAAGAACACAAGAAGAAAATGGCAGAAGAAGAAAGTGAAAAGTCAGTTGATGAAAGTGACTTAACTGATGAAGAACTTAAAATAATGAGAGAAAAATTTGGATTTGATTAATCCACAAGAGGAGGGGAAGACCCTCTTTTTTATGTAAACTTTTAACAAAAAACCAAAATTATTTTGAATTTGAAAATAAAAAGAAGTTTGAAATTAAGATGAAGTTAATAAAAATTTGAAAACAATTAAAAGTTTATGTGTATAATGTAAGAAGGTGATTAGAATGATAAATGTTGTTGGACTTGGGTCCACTTCTTCAAGAGACCTTACCCTTAAAGCAGTAAAAATTATGAAAAATGGAAATAAAAATTTTTTGAGGACTGACAGGCATGAAGCCCTTTCTTTTTTTGAAGAAAATAAAATAGAATATGAGTCATTTGACTACTTGTACAATGAGATGGAAAGCTTTGATGAAGTTTACAATAAAATTGTAGAAGTTTTATTAGAAGAAGCTAAGGATAAGGAGATAAATTATTTTGTTCCAGGAACTCCCTTAGTTGCAGAAAAAACTGTTAGGCTCCTAATAGATAAAAAGGCTGATATAAATATTGTAAATGGAATTTCTTTTATTGAACCAGTTCTTGCTGGAGTGGGAAGAGACGCCGTTGATGGACTCTTATTTTTAGACTCAGATGCAAAGAAGTTTGACTTCGACACAAGACGTGATACCCTAATAACACAAGTCTATAACAAGAGAATTGCATCAGACCTTTCCCTCCTTCTTCAAGAAGTTTACAAGGAAGATGACATGGCTTATGTAATAACAAACGCTGGACTTGACGATGAGATTGTAAGGAAGGTTGAAATTTATAAACTTCCAAGGATTGATGACTACAACCACCAATCTTGCATTTACATTCCAAGGACAAGTGGCAAAAATCTTCCCCTAATTATGGATAGGCTTGAAGATATTCTGGAAAGAGAAGATATTTATCTAGATGACGATAGTTTTTGAAAAGATAAAAAAACTTTTAATTGAAAAGTCTGAGGACTTATCCATGGACTATGAAAATGAGACAGACATCCTAATTTTATCTATATTATTACTTTTATTAAAAGACAAGGAAGGTCTAGTGGATTTCCGTGAAATTTATGATGAAATATACAAAAAATTGGATAAAATAGCGATTTTTTTAAAATAAATGTAGAAAATAAACTTAACTTAGGTTATAATTGTAACAGTCTTAGGAAAAGAGCCCTTTTAGATCTTGGAATATTAAAGGTTGAGAGGGTCTTAAACTAGGAAAAAGATTAAAGAAAATTCTTCAAGGAGGATATAAAATGAACAAATCAGAATTAGTAGCAAGCATTGCTGAAAAATCAGGTCTTACTAAAAAAGACGCTGAACAAGCTTTAAACGGATTTATCTCTTCAGTTCAAGAAACTTGCTTGAGTTCGGATTTGTCTAACTTCGAAAGTTCCAATATCCAACTAATTTGAAACTTTTTCATAACAACAGATAAAGCAAGAGCTTCTTGAACTGAAGAGATAAATCCGTTTTAAAGCTTGTTCAGCGTCTTTTTTAGTAAGACCTGATTTTTCAGCAATGCTTGCTACTAATTCTGATTTGTTCATTTTATATCCTCCTTGAAGAATTTTCTTTAATCTTTTTCCTAGTTTAAGACCCTCTCAACCTTTAATATTCCAAGATCTAAAAGGGCTCTTTTCCTAAGACTGTTACAATTATAACCTAAGTTAAGTTTATTTTCTACATTTATTTTAAAAAAATCGCTATTTTATCCAATTTTTTGTATATTTCATCATAAATTTCACGGAAATCCACTAGACCTTCCTTGTCTTTTAATAAAAGTAATAATATAGATAAAATTAGGATGTCTGTCTCATTTTCATAGTCCATGGATAAGTCCTCAGACTTTTCAATTAAAAGTTTTTTTATCTTTTCAAAACTATCGTCATCTAGATAAATATCTTCTCTTTCCAGAATATCTTCAAGCCTATCCATAATTAGGGGAAGATTTTTGCCACTTGTCCTTGGAATGTAAATGCAAGATTGGTGGTTGTAGTCATCAATCCTTGGAAGTTTATAAATTTCAACCTTCCTTACAATCTCATCGTCAAGTCCAGCGTTTGTTATTACATAAGCCATGTCATCTTCCTTGTAAACTTCTTGAAGAAGGAGGGAAAGGTCTGATGCAATTCTCTTGTTATAGACTTGTGTTATTAGGGTATCACGTCTTGTGTCGAAGTCAAACTTCTTTGCATCTGAGTCTAAAAATAAGAGTCCATCAACGGCGTCTCTTCCCACTCCAGCAAGAACTGGTTCAATAAAAGAAATTCCATTTACAATATTTATATCAGCCTTTTTATCTATTAGGAGCCTAACAGTTTTTTCTGCAACTAAGGGAGTTCCTGGAACAAAATAATTTATCTCCTTATCCTTAGCTTCTTCTAATAAAACTTCTACAATTTTATTGTAAACTTCATCAAAGCTTTCCATCTCATTGTACAAGTAGTCAAATGACTCATATTCTATTTTATTTTCTTCAAAAAAAGAAAGGGCTTCATGCCTGTCAGTCCTCAAAAAATTTTTATTTCCATTTTTCATAATTTTTACTGCTTTAAGGGTAAGGTCTCTTGAAGAAGTGGACCCAAGTCCAACAACATTTATCATTCTAATCACCTTCTTACATTATACACATAAACTTTTAATTGTTTTCAAATTTTTATTAACTTCATCTTAATTTCAAACTTCTTTTTATTTTCAAATTCAAAATAATTTTGGTTTTTTGTTAAAAGTTTACATAAAAAAAGAGGGGTCTTCCCCTCCTCTTGTGGATTAATCAAATCCAAATTTTTCTCTCATTATTTTAAGTTCTTCATCAGTTAAGTCACTTTCATCAACTGACTTTTCACTTTCTTCTTCTGCCATTTTCTTCTTGTGTTCTTCCACAATCTTATCGTGCTCAGCTATAACTGCTAGGGCAACGTCTTGTGGAATCTCTATAGATTTCTTTTCCACTTCAGAAAGTTCAACCTTGCCACCTACACAGAATTTCTTGCCGTCTTCAAATTCATAAACAAAAACTTCAAGTTCTCCTGCTGGATTCTTAATAGAAATCTTATAATCTTCATCAAGCTTTGCAATGTCATCTTCAAGATAGTTTACTACTGCAATAGTTCCTGATCCACAAGAACCTTCTCTAAATAAAGTTTCAGAACCTTCTACATAAACGTAAGGAATCATTTCTAGTTTTTCCTTGTTAAAGAAAAGAACTCCATAGGCTTCGTCCTTGTGGTCTTTTTAAGGACCTCAAGAGCCTTATCTACAAATTCTTTATCTTCTTCTTCCTCAACAACTAGATGGCTAATGCCAGGAAGCTTAATAAGAGTACAGTCTTTGCCATCTATTGTTAGCTTTTCTCTGCCAATAGGAGCATCTAAAGCTACATAAGCCTTTTGATTTTTAACATCTGCAATAACATCAGTAGTTCCTTCGTGACCACTTACATAGACTTCTATATCAACAAGTCCATCTGTGTCATAGAAGCTTGCAGAGTAAAGTCCGTAAGCTCTTGTTGCGTTGGCACAAAACTCTCCACCCATCATATCCATCCTAAGTGGTGCACCTTCATATGCTGGAGAAATAAATCCAACTTGCTCTACATCCTTATCTATTTGTTCCATGATACAGTCTGTGTAAGCTTTTCTATATCCTGGATATACAGGAGCTACAACAAATCCTGTTATATTTCCACATGGGTTTGCTCTAAAATAATTAAAAGTTTTCTTCATAACCATCCTCTTCTCGACTCTAAAAATAAATTTACTCTTTAATTATAGCATACTAAGTTAGTCTTTTTTTAACCGCTATTCTTATCTTACCCTAAATTTAATTTTTAACGCAGTCTTATTTGAGATATTTCTTTAGGTCTTCTACCCTATCAGTCTTTTCCCAAGGAAGGTCTAGGTCATTTTCTACCAAAGTGACCATAGGATGCAGTTTGTCTGTAAATTGGTCTCAATAGGTCAAGGTCACGAATTATTGCAGCTGGTCTCATATCGAAGTTTTCCATAATAATCTTTTCGATTTCTTCGTCAGATAATTTGCCAGTGCCAAAAGTTTCTACATAAACTGAAGTTGGTCTTGCAATACCAATTGCATAGGCAAGTCCAATTTCAACTTTTTCTGCTAGTCCTGCTGCCACTAGGTTCCTTTGCAATGTATCTTGCATAGTAGGCACCTGATCTGTCAACCTTTGTTGGATCTTTACCTGAGAAAGCTCCACCGCCGTGTCTTCCAAAGCCGCCGTAGGTATCAACTATTATTTTTCTACCAGTAAGTCCCGCATCGGCCATTGGTCCACCAATAACAAATCTGCCAGTTGGGTTGATGAAAAATTCTGTGTCCTTGTCTATAAATTCTTTTGGAACAACCTTTTTCTACAACTTCTCTATTATATCTTCCCTAATTTTGTTCCATAGAAATTTCTGGAGCATGTTGAGATGAAACTACAACATTTTTAAGTCTTACTGGTTTATCTTCTTCATATTCAACTGTAACTTGAGTCTTGCCATCTGGTCTTAGGTAGTCAAGTGTACCATTTTTTCTCACTTCAGTTAATCTTCTTGATAACTTGTGGGCAAGAGAAATTGGAAGTGGCATTAGCTCTTCTGTTTCGTTGCAGGCAAATCCAAACATAATCCCTTGGTCTCCTGCTCCAAAGGAGTCAAGTTCATCTACTCCTTCTTCCTTAAACCTGTCAACACCCATTGCTATGTCAGAGGATTGTTCCTTGATTGCAGATAGGACTGCACAAGTGTTTCCATCAAAGCCAAATTTGGCCCTGTTATATCCAATATCTTCTAGGACTTCTCTTGCAGTTTTTTTCAAAATCTACATAAGTTTCTGTTGAGATTTCTCCAGTTATAACTATCATGCCTGTGGATGCCATAGTTTCACAGGCTACTCTTGCATTTTTATCTTCTGCCAAAATCTTATCTAAGATGGCATCAGATATTTGGTCGCAAACTTTGTCAGGATGTCCTTCTGTTACGGACTCTGAACTAAATTGCCATTTTTTTCATTTTATTCTTTCCTCCATTTTAAATACCTTGATTTAATGTATGAATCTTTTTATTAGTCAAATTTATAAAGTCTTTTAAATTTTAATCCATAAAAAAAATCCCCACGCAAAAGTGAGGACCATTAAACCTCATCTTCCAGATAAAAATCTGTGGGATTTAGCACCAACTAGGTTGCCGGGTTTCACAGTGCCCATTCACTCCACCACTCTCAATAAGGTATTATTTATATTTTGTAGCTTGATTATAGCACTTAAAAATTCTTAGTGCAACAAATTAAAATAGTTCATTAGGGATATTCCCAAAGGATAGGTAATAATACTCATAATAAAGCTTAAGGTTATTACCTTTGATGCAAACTCATAATCAGAATTCATCTGCTTTGTAAATATAAAACAGTTGGCTGCA
>NZ_UATM01000009.1 GCF_900454685.1 Peptoniphilus harei
GCTGATGTTGGAGGCTTTGATGCCATGAGAAAGATAAGAATTTTATCTTCTCTTATTTACAATTCAAATATCAATGAAGATGAGATTTTTACTTTTGGCATTGAAAATGTAAAGAAGCTGATTTTGATTTTGCAAAAGAAAGAGGCTACTCCATTAGGGTCCTTGCCAAGTCAGAACTAGCAAATGATAAGATAAATATTTCTGTGATTCCTACTTTTGTTAGGGATAATTTCTTTGCAAAAACTTTTGGTGGAACTAACGGAGTTAAGGTCTGGGGAGAAAAACTTCACTTCCTACGAACTCAAGGGTCCTGGAGCAGGCAAGCTTGAAACTGCCGATGCAGTTATGCGTGACCTTTTGAGAATCCTTGCAAAAAGAGAAATAAAAACTTTTTATGACGCAGGAATTCCTATGAAGTTGAAAATAATTTGGAAAACAAATTTTATGTGAGGACTTCTGAAGTCTCTCCTGAACTAAAAGACTTAATAGAAGAAGAAAAAATTATAAATGACGAACACCTAATAATTACAAAAAAAGTTTCCCTTGATAACTTGAGAGCTTCCCTTGGTAATCTCGACAAAGTTTTCTTGGCAGAAATTGAGGAGGATTTATGAAATTTTTATCAACAAGAAATTCAAATTTAAAAATTTCTGGCAGAGAAGCCATTGTCAAAGGAATCTCTGAAGACGGCGGTCTCTTTGTCCCAGAATCCTTCCCTGCCTTTGACATAATGGAGAACTTGGACCTGTCTTACACAGACTTGGCCCACAAAATTCTTTCACTTTATCTCACAGACTTTGACAAGGACGACTTGTTAGGGCTTATAGAAAAATCCTACGCATCCTTTGAAGATGAAATTGGCCAAAAGTTTCTTACCAAAAGGATTTTACCTGGAACTTTATCATGGCAGGACTTCTGCCTTTAAGGACTTTGCACTTTGCCTTCTTCCAAACCTCTTGGCCTATGCCAAAAAAATCTCTTGGTATCAAGGACAAAACCCTTATTTTGACTGCAAACATCTGGCGACACAGGTAAGGCTGCCCTAGAAGGTTTTTACAACACAGAAGACATTGACATCTTGGTCTTATACCCAACAGAAGGTGTGAGTTCCATCCAAAAGGCCCAAATGGATACAACAGGATCTTTAAATTCAAAGGTTATTTCCATTGATGGCAACTTCGACGATGCCCAATCTGCTGTGAAAAAAATATTTAACGATGAAAAGATAAAAGAAGAGCTTAAAGAGGAAAATATTTATCTTTCTTCTGCCAACTCCATAAACATTGGCAGGCTCCTTCCCCAAATCATCTACTATTTTTATTCCTACGCAGACTTAGTCAAGAATAAAAAAATAAGTGGCGGAGAAAAAATCTCCTACTGTGTTCCTACGGGAAACTTTGGAGACATCTTGGCGGGATATTACGCAAAGGAAATGGGACTTCCAATAGACAATCTTGTCATTGCATCAAATGATAACAATGTTTTGACAGACTTTTTCACTAGTGGAAGATACGATGCCAACAGGGACCTTGTAAAGACAATTTCTCCTTCCATGGACATCTTGGTTTCATCAAACCTTGAAAGACTAATCTTCCACAAGTCATCTGATGAAGTCGTTAAAGAAAAAATGGCTGACTTAAAAGACAAGGGTCTCTTTGAATTTAAGAGCGACTTCCATGAATTCTTGTGTGGTTTTGCCAAGGAAGATGAGACAAGGGAAACTATTAAGAAGGTCTTTGAAGAAGAAAATTATTTGATGGATCCCCACACAGGAGTTGCAAAAAATATTGTAGACAAGCTTGGACTTCATAAGACAGTAATCTTATCAACAGCAAGTCCCTACAAGTTTTCTTCTACAGTCTTAGGAGCTTTAGGGGAAAATCTTTCAGATGATGAGTTTGAAAATATTGATATCCTTCACGAAAAAACTGGAGTTAAGATTCCATCTGAAATTAAAAAATTAAAAAATAAAAAAATTCTTCACAAGACAAAAATTCTTAAAAATGAAATTGAAGAAGAGGTCTTAAAATTTGCAAGACGTGGCAAGAGAATTTCCGTCCCAGCCACTTCAGCCAACCTTGGACCTGGCTTTGACGTCCTTGGTCTTGCCCTTGACCTTGCCAACACTTGTGAGTTTAAGTTAAGTGATGACAAAAATGAATTTGAAAATAATATAAATTCAAATTTAATCTACAAGGCCTACAAGTATGCCTTTGACTTCTATGGAGAGGAAGCCCTTCCTGTGGACTTTAATGTGGACACCAATGTTCCACTTTCTCGTGGTCTTGGATCATCAGCTTCCTGCATTGTCATGGGGATCATGGCTGCCTTTGATGTCATGAAGAGAGACTTTGACAAGAAGGAAATTTTGAAACTTGCAACAAAGATGGAAGGCCACCCAGACAATGTAGCTCCAGCAATTTTTGGCAATGCTGTGGCATCAATCCTAAAGGATGATCAAGTTTACCTAGAAGAATTTGAAGTTTCAAATAATTTTAAATTCTTGGCAATAATTCCTGACTTCAAACTTCCAACAAAAGAAGCAAGAGATGCCTTGCCAAAGACTTACTCAAAGGAAGATGCTGTCTTTAACCTTTCAAGACTTTCCATGGTAATCTTGTCATTAATCTCTGGCAATGAAGAAAACTTAAAAGTTGCCCTTGATGATAAAATTCACGAGCCTTACAGGTTAAAATTAATTCCAGAAATCGATGATATTGAAAAAATTATTGATGATTCAGAAGCACTTGGCCACTACCTAAGTGGTGCCGGATCCACTATTATGGTGGTCTTAAAGGCAGACGACAATACTTCAGAAGCCAAATCAAAATAAATTAGATAAGCTTTCAAATTCTTATGAAGTAAGACTTCTTGATATTGATGAGAAGGGTGCCTTCATAATTTAAAAATTAATTTTACAAGTGCAATAAATAGTGAAGTGATGACAAGGTCTCTGACCTTAAAATTTTCATGAGTGCTCCTTTCACATTTTTTTAAAATAATTTAGAATTATTTTACCAGAAATTGTCATATAAATAAAGAGCAAGGTCGACAATACGGCCTTGCTTTAAAAATTTTAATTTATAAACTTTTTGTAAAATTAATTTTTAAATTTATGAAGGCACCCTTCTCATCAATATCAAGAAGTCTTACTTCATAAGAATTTGAAAGCTTATCTAATTTATTTTTGATTTGGTCTTCTGAAGTATTGTCGTCTGCCTTTAAGACCACCATAATAGTGGATCCGGCACCACTTAGGTAGTGGCCAAGTGCTTCTGAATCATCAATAATTTTTTCAATATCATCGATTTCTGGAATTAATTTTAACCTGTAAGGCTCGTGAATTTTATCATCAAGGGCAACTTTTAAGTTTTCTTCATTGCCAGAGATTAATGACAAGATTACCATGGAAAGTCTTGAAAAGGTTAAAGACAGCATCTTCCTTTGAGTAAGTCTTTGGCAAGGCATCTCTTGCTTCTTTTGTTGGAAGTTTGAAGTCAGGAATTATTGCCAAGAATTTAAAATTATTTGAAACTTCAAATTCTTCTAGGTAAACTTGATCATCCTTTAGGATTGATGCCACAGCATTGCCAAAAATTGCTGGAGCTACATTGTCTGGGTGGCCTTCCATCTTTGTTGCAAGTTTCAAAATTTCCTTCTTGTCAAAGTCTCTCTTCATGACATCAAAGGCAGCCATGATCCCCATGACAATGCAGGAAGCTGATGATCCAAGACCACGAGAAAGTGGAACATTGGTGTCCACATTAAAGTCCACAGGAAGGGCTTCCTCTCCATAGAAGTCAAAGGCATACTTGTAGGCCTTGTAGATTAAATTTGAATTTATATTATTTTCAAATTCATTTTTGTCATCACTTAACTTAAACTCACAAGTGTTGGCAAGGTCAAGGGCAACCAAGGACGTCAAAGCCAGGTCCAAGGTTGGCTGAAGTGGCTGGGACGGAAATTCTCTTGCCACGTCTTGCAAATTTTAAGACCTCTTCTTCAATTTCATTTTTAAGAATTTTTGTCTTGTGAAGAATTTTTTTATTTTTTAATTTTTTAATTTCAGATGGAATCTTAACTCCAGTTTTTTCGTGAAGGATATCAATATTTTCAAACTCATCATCTGAAAGATTTTCCCCTAAAGCTCCTAAGACTGTAGAAAAAACTTGTAGGGACTTGCTGTTGATAAGATTACTGTCTTATGAAGTCCAAGCTTGTCTACAAATATTTTTTGCAACTCCTGTGTGGGGATCCATCAAATAATTTTCTTCTTCAAAGACCTTCTTAATAGTTTCCCTTGTCTCATCTTCCTTGGCAAAACCACACAAGAATTCATGGAAGTCGCTCTTAAATTCAAAGAGACCCTTGTCTTTTAAGTCAGCCATTTTTTCTTTAACGACTTCATCAGATGACTTGTGGAAGATTAGTCTTTCAAGGTTTGATGAACCAAGATGTCCATGGAAGGAGAAATTGTCTTTACAAGGTCCTGTTGGCATCGTATCTTCCACTAGTGAAAAAGTCTGTCAAAACATTGTTATCATTTGATGCAATGACAAGATTGTCTATTGGAAGTCCCATTTCCTTTGCGTAATATCCCGCCAAGATGTCTCCAAAGTTTCCCGTAGGAACACAGTAGGAGATTTTTTCTCCGCCACTTATTTTTTTATTCTTGACTAAGTCTGCGTAGGAATAAAATAGTAGATGATTTGGGGAAGGAGCCTGCCAATGTTTATGGAGTTGGCAGAAGAAAGATAAATATTTTCCTCTTTAAGCTCTTCTTTTATCTTTTCATCGTTAAATATTTTTTCACAGCAGATTGGGCATCGTCGAAGTTGCCATCAATGGAAATAACCTTTGAATTTAAAGATCCTGTTGTATCCATTTGGGCCTTTTGGATGGAACTCACACCTTCTGTTGGGTATAAGACCAAGATGTCAATGTCTTCTGTGTTGTAAAAACCTTCTAGGGCAGCCTTACCTGTGTCGCCAGATGTTGCAGTCAAAATAAGGGTTTTGTCCTTGATACAAGAGATTTTTTGGCATAGGCCAAGAGGTTTGGAAGAAGGCAAAGTGCAAAGTCCTTAAAGGCAGAAGTCCTGCCATGATAAAGTTCCAGGTAAAAATCCTTTTGGTAAGAAACTTTTGCAATTTCATCTTCAAAGGATGCGTAGGATTTTTCTATAAGCCCTAACAAGTCGTCCTTGTCAAAGTCTGTGAGATAAAGTGAAAGAATTTTGTGGGCCAAGTCTGTGTAAGACAGGTCCAAGTTCTCCATTATGTCAAAGGCAGGGAAGGATTCTGGGACAAAGAGACCGCCGTCTTCAGAGATTCCTTTGACAATGGCTTCTCTGCCAGAAATTTTTAAATTTGAATTTCTTGTTGATAAAAATTTCATAAATCCTCCTCAATTTCTGCCAAGAAAACTTTGTCGAGATTACCAAGGGAAGCTCTCAAGTTATCAAGGGAAACTTTTTTTGTAATTATTAGGTGTTCGTCATTTATAATTTTTTCTTCTTCTATTAAGTCTTTTAGTTCAGGAGAGACTTCAGAAGTCCTCACATAAAATTTGTTTTCCAAATTATTTTCAACTTCATAGGAATTTCCTGCGTCATAAAAAGTTTTTATTTCTCTTTTTGCAAGGATTCTCAAAAGGTCACGCATAACTGCATCGGCAGTTTCAAGCTTGCCTGCTCCAGGACCTTGAGTTCGTAGGAAGTGAAGTTTTCTCCCCAGACCTTAACTCCGTTAGTTCCACCAAAAGTTTTTGCAAAGAAATTATCCCTAACAAAAGTAGGAATCACAGAAATATTTATCTTATCATTTGCTAGTTCTGACTTGGCAAGGACCCTAATGGAGTAGCCTCTTTCTTTTGCAAA
>NZ_UATM01000003.1 GCF_900454685.1 Peptoniphilus harei
ACCTAAGACCAGATGGCAAGACTCAAGTTACAGTTGAATATGAAGAAGATAAACCAGTAAGACTTAAAAATGTTGTAGTTTCATCTCAACATGCTCCAGAAATTTCTATGGAACAAATTAGGGAAGATATAATAAGAGAAGTTGTAGAAAAGGTTGTTCCAAAAGAATTTATAGACAAGGACACAGAATTTTTCATCAACCCAACTGGCAGATTTGTTATTGGTGGACCAATGGCCGATGCGGGACTTACTGGTAGAAAAATAATAGTTGATACCTACGGCGGCTTTGGAAGACACGGCGGTGGAGCTTTCTCAGGTAAAGATCCAACAAAGGTTGACAGATCAGGTGCCTACTATGCAAGATACATTGCAAAGAACCTAGTGGCAGCAGGACTAGCAGAAAAAGTTGAAATTGGACTTGCCTATGCAATTGGTATTGCAAGACCAACTTCAGTTTATGTAGAAACTTTTGGCACTGGCAAATTATCTGACGAAGAAATCGAAAAGATTATTATGGAAAACTTCGATATGAGACCAGCTGCAATAATTCGTGACCTTGACCTATTGAGACCAATTTACAGACAAACTGCATCCTATGGTCACTTTGGTAGAAATGACCTAGACCTTCCTTGGGAAAAGACTGATAGGGTAGAAGACCTAAAGAAATATCTCAAATAAGACTGCGTTAAAAATTAAATTTAGGGTAAGATAAGAATAGCGGTTAAAAAAAGACTAACTTAGTATGCTATAATTAAAGAGTAAATTTATTTTTAGAGTCGAGAAGAGGATGGTTATGAAGAAAACTTTTAATTATTTTAGAGCAAACCCATGTGGAAATATAACAGGATTTGTTGTAGCTCCTGTATATCCAGGATATAGAAAAGCTTACACAGACTGTATCATGGAACAAATAGATAAGGATGTAGAGCAAGTTGGATTTATTTCTCCAGCATATGAAGGTGCACCACTTAGGATGGATATGATGGGTGGAGAGTTTTGTGCCAACGCAACAAGAGCTTACGGACTTTACTCTGCAAGCTTCTATGACACAGATGGACTTGTTGATATAGAAGTCTATGTAAGTGGTCACGAAGGAACTACTGATGTTATTGCAGATGTTAAAAATCAAAAGGCTTATGTAGCTTTAGATGCTCCTATTGGCAGAGAAAAGCTAACAATAGATGGCAAAGACTGTACTCTTATTAAGCTTCCTGGCATTAGCCATCTAGTTGTTGAGGAAGAAGAAGATAAAGAATTTGTAGATAAGGCTCTTGAGGTCCTTAAAAAAGACCACAAGGACGAAGCCTATGGAGTTCTTTTCTTTAACAAGGAAAAACTAGAAATGATTCCTTACGTTTATGTAGAAGGTTCTGAAACTTTATTTAGAGAAGGTTCTTGTGGATCAGGAACTATTGCAGTAGTAAACTATCTTGAAGATGACATTGCAAAGCTTGATGAAGATTATAAGATTTCTATTAAGAATCCAGCAGGAGAACTTGAAGTTTTTGTTTATGAATTTGAAGACGGCAAGAAATTCTGTGTAGGTGGCAAGGTTGAACTTTCTGAAGTGGAAAAGAAATCTATAGAGATTCCACAAGACGTTGCCCTAGCAGTTATAGCTGAGCACGATAAGATTGTGGAAGAACACAAGAAGAAAATGGCAGAAGAAGAAAGTGAAAAGTCAGTTGATGAAAGTGACTTAACTGATGAAGAACTTAAAATAATGAGAGAAAAATTTGGATTTGATTAATCCACAAGAGGAGGGGAAGACCCCTCTTTTTTTATGTAAACTTTTAACAAAAAACCAAAATTATTTTGAATTTGAAAATAAAAAGAAGTTTGAAATTAAGATGAAGTTAATAAAAATTTGAAAACAATTAAAAGTTTATGTGTATAATGTAAGAAGGTGATTAGAATGATAAATGTTGTTGGACTTGGGTCCACTTCTTCAAGAGACCTTACCCTTAAAGCAGTAAAAATTATGAAAAATGGAAATAAAAATTTTTTGAGGACTGACAGGCATGAAGCCCTTTCTTTTTTTGAAGAAAATAAAATAGAATATGAGTCATTTGACTACTTGTACAATGAGATGGAAAGCTTTGATGAAGTTTACAATAAAATTGTAGAAGTTTTATTAGAAGAAGCTAAGGATAAGGAGATAAATTATTTTGTTCCAGGAACTCCCTTAGTTGCAGAAAAAACTGTTAGGCTCCTAATAGATAAAAAGGCTGATATAAATATTGTAAATGGAATTTCTTTTATTGAACCAGTTCTTGCTGGAGTGGGAAGAGACGCCGTTGATGGACTCTTATTTTTAGACTCAGATGCAAAGAAGTTTGACTTCGACACAAGACGTGATACCCTAATAACACAAGTCTATAACAAGAGAATTGCATCAGACCTTTCCCTCCTTCTTCAAGAAGTTTACAAGGAAGATGACATGGCTTATGTAATAACAAACGCTGGACTTGACGATGAGATTGTAAGGAAGGTTGAAATTTATAAACTTCCAAGGATTGATGACTACAACCACCAATCTTGCATTTACATTCCAAGGACAAGTGGCAAAAATCTTCCCCTAATTATGGATAGGCTTGAAGATATTCTGGAAAGAGAAGATATTTATCTAGATGACGATAGTTTTGAAAAGATAAAAAAACTTTTAATTGAAAAGTCTGAGGACTTATCCATGGACTATGAAAATGAGACAGACATCCTAATTTTATCTATATTATTACTTTTATTAAAAGACAAGGAAGGTCTAGTGGATTTCCGTGAAATTTATGATGAAATATACAAAAAATTGGATAAAATAGCGATTTTTTTAAAATAAATGTAGAAAATAAACTTAACTTAGGTTATAATTGTAACAGTCTTAGGAAAAGAGCCCTTTTAGATCTTGGAATATTAAAGGTTGAGAGGGTCTTAAACTAGGAAAAAGATTAAAGAAAATTCTTCAAGGAGGATATAAAATGAACAAATCAGAATTAGTAGCAAGCATTGCTGAAAAATCAGGTCTTACTAAAAAAGACGCTGAACAAGCTTTAAACGGATTTATCTCTTCAGTTCAAGAAGCTCTTGCTGACGGAGAAAAAGTTCAATTAGTTGGATTTGGAACTTTCGAAGTTAGACAAAGAAAAGCTAGAGAAGGAAGAAACCCTAGAAATCCAGAAGAAGTTATTAAGATTCCTGCATCTAAAGCACCAGTTTTCAGATCAGGTAAAGCTCTTAAAGAAGCTGTTAATAAGTAAGAAAAAGAAGGACTTATGTTTCTTTAAACTAGTTGATAAAGTAGCATAAGAACAATTTTTAGTACAGAATAGTGTAAGAAGGTTTTAATTCCTATCTTGCACTATTTTTGTATAATGAAAAATTATAAAGATGATAGCTTTTTAGGACTTAAGTATATGTAATTAAAAGTTAATTTATTTTTTATTATATATTAGGTTACCAGGCTTGAGAAAAATATTTGCTCAATGATTTAAAATTAAGGATGATCAAATCAACTCTATAATAAAGGGATATTATAAGTCTAAAATATTTGATCTTCCTACAGTAGACTAACTAAGGAAAACTGTAGACTTTACTTGAAGATCAAATATTTTAGACTTATAATATCCCTTTATTATAGAGTTGATTTGATCACCTTAATTTTAAATCATTGAGCAAATATTTTTCTCAAGCCTGGTAACCTAATATATAATAAAAAATAAATTAACTTTTAATTACATATACTTAAGTCCTAAAAAGCTATCATCTTTATAATTTTTCATTATACAAAAATAGTGCAAGATAGGAATTAAAACCTTCTTACACTATTCTGTACTAAAAATTGTTCTTATGCTACTTTATCAACTAGTTTAAAGAAACATAAGTCCTTCTTTTTCTTACTTATTAACAGCTTCTTTAAGAGCTTTACCTGATCTGAAAACTGGTGCTTTAGATGCAGGAATCTTAATAACTTCTTCTGGATTTCTAGGGTTTCTTCCTTCTCTAGCTTTTCTTTGTCTAACTTCGAAAGTTCCAAATCCAACTAATTGAACTTTTTCTCCGTCAGCAAGAGCTTCTTGAACTGAAGAGATAAATCCGTTTAAAGCTTGTTCAGCGTCTTTTTTAGTAAGACCTGATTTTTCAGCAATGCTTGCTACTAATTCTGATTTGTTCATTTTATATCCTCCTTGAAGAATTTTCTTTAATCTTTTTCCTAGTTTAAGACCCTCTCAACCTTTAATATTCCAAGATCTAAAAGGGCTCTTTTCCTAAGACTGTTACAATTATAACCTAAGTTAAGTTTATTTTCTACATTTATTTTAAAAAAATCGCTATTTTATCCAATTTTTTGTATATTTCATCATAAATTTCACGGAAATCCACTAGACCTTCCTTGTCTTTTAATAAAAGTAATAATATAGATAAAATTAGGATGTCTGTCTCATTTTCATAGTCCATGGATAAGTCCTCAGACTTTTCAATTAAAAGTTTTTTTATCTTTTCAAAACTATCGTCATCTAGATAAATATCTTCTCTTTCCAGAATATCTTCAAGCCTATCCATAATTAGGGGAAGATTTTTGCCACTTGTCCTTGGAATGTAAATGCAAGATTGGTGGTTGTAGTCATCAATCCTTGGAAGTTTATAAATTTCAACCTTCCTTACAATCTCATCGTCAAGTCCAGCGTTTGTTATTACATAAGCCATGTCATCTTCCTTGTAAACTTCTTGAAGAAGGAGGGAAAGGTCTGATGCAATTCTCTTGTTATAGACTTGTGTTATTAGGGTATCACGTCTTGTGTCGAAGTCAAACTTCTTTGCATCTGAGTCTAAAAATAAGAGTCCATCAACGGCGTCTCTTCCCACTCCAGCAAGAACTGGTTCAATAAAAGAAATTCCATTTACAATATTTATATCAGCCTTTTTATCTATTAGGAGCCTAACAGTTTTTTCTGCAACTAAGGGAGTTCCTGGAACAAAATAATTTATCTCCTTATCCTTAGCTTCTTCTAATAAAACTTCTACAATTTTATTGTAAACTTCATCAAAGCTTTCCATCTCATTGTACAAGTAGTCAAATGACTCATATTCTATTTTATTTTCTTCAAAAAAAGAAAGGGCTTCATGCCTGTCAGTCCTCAAAAAATTTTTATTTCCATTTTTCATAATTTTTACTGCTTTAAGGGTAAGGTCTCTTGAAGAAGTGGACCCAAGTCCAACAACATTTATCATTCTAATCACCTTCTTACATTATACACATAAACTTTTAATTGTTTTCAAATTTTTATTAACTTCATCTTAATTTCAAACTTCTTTTTATTTTCAAATTCAAAATAATTTTGGTTTTTTGTTAAAAGTTTACATAAAAAAAGAGGGGTCTTCCCCTCCTCTTGTGGATTAATCAAATCCAAATTTTTCTCTCATTATTTTAAGTTCTTCATCAGTTAAGTCACTTTCATCAACTGACTTTTCACTTTCTTCTTCTGCCATTTTCTTCTTGTGTTCTTCCACAATCTTATCGTGCTCAGCTATAACTGCTAGGGCAACGTCTTGTGGAATCTCTATAGATTTCTTTTCCACTTCAGAAAGTTCAACCTTGCCACCTACACAGAATTTCTTGCCGTCTTCAAATTCATAAACAAAAACTTCAAGTTCTCCTGCTGGATTCTTAATAGAAATCTTATAATCTTCATCAAGCTTTGCAATGTCATCTTCAAGATAGTTTACTACTGCAATAGTTCCTGATCCACAAGAACCTTCTCTAAATAAAGTTTCAGAACCTTCTACATAAACGTAAGGAATCATTTCTAGTTTTTCCTTGTTAAAGAAAAGAACTCCATAGGCTTCGTCCTTGTGGTCTTTTTTAAGGACCTCAAGAGCCTTATCTACAAATTCTTTATCTTCTTCTTCCTCAACAACTAGATGGCTAATGCCAGGAAGCTTAATAAGAGTACAGTCTTTGCCATCTATTGTTAGCTTTTCTCTGCCAATAGGAGCATCTAAAGCTACATAAGCCTTTTGATTTTTAACATCTGCAATAACATCAGTAGTTCCTTCGTGACCACTTACATAGACTTCTATATCAACAAGTCCATCTGTGTCATAGAAGCTTGCAGAGTAAAGTCCGTAAGCTCTTGTTGCGTTGGCACAAAACTCTCCACCCATCATATCCATCCTAAGTGGTGCACCTTCATATGCTGGAGAAATAAATCCAACTTGCTCTACATCCTTATCTATTTGTTCCATGATACAGTCTGTGTAAGCTTTTCTATATCCTGGATATACAGGAGCTACAACAAATCCTGTTATATTTCCACATGGGTTTGCTCTAAAATAATTAAAAGTTTTCTTCATAACCATCCTCTTCTCGACTCTAAAAATAAATTTACTCTTTAATTATAGCATACTAAGTTAGTCTTTTTTAACCGCTATTCTTATCTTACCCTAAATTTAATTTTTAACGCAGTCTTATTTGAGATATTTCTTTAGGTCTTCTACCCTATCAGTCTTTTCCCAAGGAAGGTCTAGGTCATTTCTACCAAAGTGACCATAGGATGCAGTTTGTCTGTAAATTGGTCTCAATAGGTCAAGGTCACGAATTATTGCAGCTGGTCTCATATCGAAGTTTTCCATAATAATCTTTTCGATTTCTTCGTCAGATAATTTGCCAGTGCCAAAAGTTTCTACATAAACTGAAGTTGGTCTTGCAATACCAATTGCATAGGCAAGTCCAATTTCAACTTTTTCTGCTAGTCCTGCTGCCACTAGGTTCTTTGCAATGTATCTTGCATAGTAGGCACCTGATCTGTCAACCTTTGTTGGATCTTTACCTGAGAAAGCTCCACCGCCGTGTCTTCCAAAGCCGCCGTAGGTATCAACTATTATTTTTCTACCAGTAAGTCCCGCATCGGCCATTGGTCCACCAATAACAAATCTGCCAGTTGGGTTGATGAAAAATTCTGTGTCCTTGTCTATAAATTCTTTTGGAACAACCTTTTCTACAACTTCTCTTATTATATCTTCCCTAATTTGTTCCATAGAAATTTCTGGAGCATGTTGAGATGAAACTACAACATTTTTAAGTCTTACTGGTTTATCTTCTTCATATTCAACTGTAACTTGAGTCTTGCCATCTGGTCTTAGGTAGTCAAGTGTACCATTTTTTCTCACTTCAGTTAATCTTCTTGATAACTTGTGGGCAAGAGAAATTGGAAGTGGCATTAGCTCTTCTGTTTCGTTGCAGGCAAATCCAAACATAATCCCTTGGTCTCCTGCTCCAAAGGAGTCAAGTTCATCTACTCCTTCTTCCTTAAACCTGTCAACACCCATTGCTATGTCAGAGGATTGTTCCTTGATTGCAGATAGGACTGCACAAGTGTTTCCATCAAAGCCAAATTTGGCCCTGTTATATCCAATATCTTCTAGGACTTCTCTTGCAGTTTTTTCAAAATCTACATAAGTTTCTGTTGAGATTTCTCCAGTTATAACTATCATGCCTGTGGATGCCATAGTTTCACAGGCTACTCTTGCATTTTTATCTTCTGCCAAAATCTTATCTAAGATGGCATCAGATATTTGGTCGCAAACTTTGTCAGGATGTCCTTCTGTTACGGACTCTGAACTAAATTGCCATTTTTTCATTTTATTCTTTCCTCCATTTTAAATACCTTGATTTAATGTATGAATCTTTTTATTTAGTCAAATTTATAAAGTCTTTTAAATTTTAATCCATAAAAAAATCCCCACGCAAAAGTGAGGACCATTAAACCTCATCTTCCAGATAAAAATCTGTGGGATTTAGCACCAACTAGGTTGCCGGGTTTCACAGTGCCCATTCACTCCACCACTCTCAATAAGGTATTATTTATATTTTGTAGCTTGATTATAGCACTTAAAAAATTCTTAGTGCAACAAATTAAAATAGTTCATTAGGGATATTCCCAAAGGATAGGTAATAATACTCATAATA
>NZ_UATM01000002.1 GCF_900454685.1 Peptoniphilus harei
ATCCGATTCTACAAATTTCTTTCTGTTAATTCCTTATCTCCTATATCCTTTGCAACACCAACCCCACCAATTAACAATTCTCCTTTAACATAGTTAGGACATATTCTTCCTAAACCATCAACTACTCTATAGACTTGATTCTTTAACGCTTTCCATACGGAATAGAAATCCAATTTTCAGGTATTTCTTTTGAAATATTGATATAGTTTGACCATATGATGCCTCCGTTGCTCCTCCATTCCAACTACAAGAGAATTTTTGCTTCTGTTATAAAAATCTTTTAGGTAATGTTGTTGCAATCCAGTCTCCAGAAAGAAAAACTAATCTCAATGGAATAGAAACATCTTTACCCTCTGCCATAGTTACTAGCATATCAAAAAGAATTGGCACCGAATTCCACATTGTTACTTCATATTTTTCAATAAGTTTTAACCAAAGTTCCGGATCTTTGAAATTATTTCATCTAAAGTAATGATGGTTCTCCGCCGATAATATTCCAAAAATATCATAAACTGATAAATCAAATCAATTGCTATACCATTATTACGCTATCATTGGCATTTACTTCATATCTTTCATTTAAGTCATTGATTGTATTAACAGCACTATTGTGTGCAATTTCCACACCTTTAGGAATTCCCGTCGTTCCTGATGTCATAATTCATAGGCTGTATCAAACGGACTAATATTGACAGGTTTTTCAATTATACTTTGAATAGTTGATTGATCTATATCAACAAATGTGATATCTGTATCATCTAAATTAAAATCCTTATTGTATTTTTATTGGATAAGACATTTTTATTCCTATCTTTCATATATTTCCTCTTCTTTCGTTGGGTTGATTAATACCGATAGGAACATATGCTGCGCCGGCAAATAAAATTCCTAAAATACCAACTATTTGACTATATCCCCTTGGCAATGTTATTCCCACGTAGTCATTCTTTTTACTCCAAAAGAAATTAAATTTGTTGCAATAATTAACGCCTTTTTGTATAAATCTCCATAAGTTAATCAATACCGGATTGTGCATCCACAATAGCAACTTTTTCCGGGTTTACTTTAATCCTATCAAGAAATTCTGTATAGAGAGTTGTTTAGGGTAACTCATAGGCAAAATATTTTTTAATTCTTTTTCTCTATCTTCAATCTGATTCAACGGAAGAATTTCAGGCAATCTATACCAATTTTCATTATCACTTAATGATTGTAATAAAGTGTATAAAGAGTCGAACATATCATCAATCATTCATCTGGATATAATTCATCAACCACATCCCAGCATAAACAATCTCATCATCTACTAAATAAGTTTGAAAATCGAGCCAAACTTGTGGAGTTTGTGATACCATATAGTTTATTTTCCCGAATATTTTCTTGTTTCCTGAGTCTCTAAAGGATAATCTATATTACAAGCAAACACCACAGGTGCAATATTGATAGTTTTTCCAACTTCTTTATAAACATCTCTTTGTACCTGCACTCCAGAGTATGAGCTGTGAGAGGCATTTCTAAAATGTGCCAGATATAGTTTTCACTCTATCTAAAAATTTTTCATTCTTTCTTTCACACTCAACTAATAGAAGATTAGTAAAATCTGCAACCATTCTTTTAACACTATTATCATTTACATCTCTATTGAATAATGGCACATTGATCACAAATTTTTCTTGATTTGTCCATCTTTCAATAATCATTGAATATGCTGATAACAGAACCATTGATGGGGTAACTTTATTTTTATATGCATTTTCTTTAATCTTAATCCAGTTTTCTTTGCTAATAATTTTCTTTCTTCTTGAAAAAAACCACTTTTTCAATCATTTCCGGTTTTTTGTTAATGGGTAAGTTAGGTGCCTCTAAAGGAAAACTGGATTCAATTTTTTTCTTCCAGAATTCCTTATCTTTTTTGTATATTTCGTCATCTATTTTTCGTTCCTCCAGATAATTTTTAAAAGTATAATTGCTATCTATTGAAACTTTATCTTCTCCGCAGTACAGCTCTACAAGTCTACTCATTATAATGCTATGCTCATTATATCTGCAACTAGAATATCAATATCTAAAAATATTCTATGTTTTTTATCCTTTAGTAACGCAATGCTAAGGCTAGCTACTTCTCCAACTTCTATATCAAATTTTCTATGAGACATTTCTTTTCTCATTTCCAATAGTTTTATGTCTGCATCTTCTTCAGATAGTGAAGTATAATTAAAAATTTTAACTTCTTTTGAGTATGGTTCTTCCATAATTTGCTGAGTACCATTACGGTTAAATTTTGCTCTAAGCATTGGATTTTCCATTTGTAAACAGTTCCAAGCAGCAGTTAATTTATCTGTTACAATCTCTTGTCCATCAATTTCTAAGTATGCGTGACACCCAACACCACCTAGAACCTGATCTTCTTCTCTCCCTACAAAATAAGCATACTGTACATCCGTTAAAGGGAACTCTTCCGAAATATTCTTTTCTCTTGATTCAGTCTTTTTATCAATATTTTTAATATTTGCTTTTTCAATAAGTCTAATCCAATCTTCAAGTGTAGGATTTTCCATTAGTTTTGCAAACGATAATTTTATCCCTAATTTTTTAAGCTCTGAAACTATTTGCATGATTTGGATAGAGCCTAAACCCTTTTCAATCAAATTGTCTTTTCCTGAAGGTTTAAATCCATCTAAGTTTGCTTGTAACACTTCATCAAGAAGTCGTACTGCCTGTTGTCTAGTTTGATATGTTTCCATATTGTAGCCTCCTTATCTATTTAATCATTAGTTGTTTTAATTTACTTTTATCTACCTTTCCAACGCTTGTTAATGGCCATTGATCAACATACTGTACTTCATCCGGTAACTTAAAAGAAGCAAGTCCTCTTTCTACCAAGTAATTCCTTATATCTCTAAGTGTAAGAACAGCACTTCCCTTCAAAATAAATACACCTATTTTTTCTCCAAGCGTCTCATCGGGTATGCCAACAATTTGCACTTCTCTAATATTCTTATTTGTAAGCAAAATATTTTCCAACTCAGAAGGAACTATTTTTTCTCCAGCACGATTTATCATCTCCAACACACGACCAACAATTTTATAATTGTCTCCATATAACTTAGCGGCTCTATCTCCTGTTCTTAAAAAACATTCTTCTGTAAACTGAGTATCATTTAGTTTTGATGAATCATAATATTCCAAAATAGTATATGGTCCCCTAACTATTAGCTCTCCAAAATCTCCATCAGGAACCTCTTTCCCGTTTTCATCAACAATACGAGCTTCGTCAAACTCACTTAACTTCTTCCCTTGAGTATGTAATCTGTCATAATCATCGTCCAAAACCCTAGAGCAAGTAATCAACGACTCACTCATGCCATACAATTGCAATAATTTACAATTAAATTCTTCCTGAATCTTTTTTGCTAAGTTAGAATCAAGAACAGATCCACCTATCTGTATATACTTCAAACTGCTGATATCAGCATCATCATTTTTAAGATATTCTATACACATATTAGCTAAAGTAGGTACCAATGCCATAATGCTAACTTCCTGTTCCTCAATCAAAGGTATTATTTCATCAGGACTGGATACTCTACAAGTAACCACCTTACCACCTTTTGACAATGTCCCAATCATTCCCGGACAACAAAGTGCAAATTTATGGCTCATAGGTAAAGCTGCCAAATACACTGTATCTTCATTCATATCTGTTGCATTTGCCAGTTCTTTTGCTAAATATATAAATTCACAATGCCTATTAGGTATTAGTTTCGGAAAGCCTGTTGTTCCTCCTGACAATAAAAATATAGCAGTTTCCTTATAATCTAACTCTTTGGCAAATTTATTTTTTCTATTTTGTCTTAAAGCACATAATTTCTCATATTTCTCTGTTTCGCCAATCAAATAAACTTGTATATCTTCTTTCGTATCTTCTATAATATTAGACACCATATCTTCATATGAAAATCCTAAGTACCTGTTAATTCCAATATATGCTTTTGCATTTGTTTTATTTAAAATTCCCTTAACTTCAGAATATCTATGACCCATCAAGATAATTACAGGAATCACTCCTATACTCATCATTGCAAATAAAATTATAATGAATTCTTTACTATTAGGAAGTTGAAATAATACTTTATCTCCCTTACAGAATCCTTGATTTAAAAGTCCATTAGCATAACAATCCACTTCATCTTTAAGTTGTCTATATGTCAATTCTTCATTTTCATCTACAACTGCTACTCTATCGGCGTATGTATTTGACCACATTTTCAAATGTTCGCCAACAGTTAGATGCTCCCAAACATCTTTATCATAAAAGTTGATTAATTGTCTCTTAATCTCTAAATTCATAATATTTGCCCTACTTTTTTAATAGCATAACGCAAAAACAAATTTTTCTTTTTCAAAAATCAAAATCTCCTTTTGAATATTATTTTCTTTATCTATAACTTTCATTACATTATTATTTTTATTAATAACATCAACTGTTTCCAAATTTTGAATTAAACCGACTCCTTTATATTTTAAATAAGCTTCTTTAGAAACCCAATATTTGTAAAAGTCTTTCAAACCTAATATTTTTTCATTGTTAATAAAAAAATTATTCTTAATTTCACTATAATCTATATTTCTTTCTATATTTTCAATATCAACTCCTATATCATTTCTTGAGAAGGCTACTATTGAAAATCCTGTGGTATGTGATATATTAAAATGTAAATTCAAATGATTTCTAATATATGGTTTATTATATTTACCGTAACGCCATCTAATCTCTTCGCATTTTAGTTTCTCAATTTTAGAAAATAGCAAGTTTACTATTGCTTTTGTTACAGCATAATTAATTCTGTCACTTTCTTTTCTATACTTCCACATAATTTCAATTTGATCTTTACTTAAATATGGAATACATTCACTTATAATTCCGTAACTATTTGTCTCTACAGCAACTACTGCTATACAATCATCATGTATAAATTGAACTACCTCATTAATGTCAAATTTTGTTAGTTCTGTAATTTTAATTATTTTTAACGTTTTCATTAATATAGCTTTTTATTTCCCTTATAACCATATCAGTAGATGTATTTACAAACATATGCTTGCCATCTATATATTTATAGACGAATTCTTTTGTTGTATAATCTTGCCATTTTTTAAGTTCTTCTAATTTCATTTCTTGATCTTTATCTCCCATAAGGCCAAGTATGGGACTTTCTAATTTTTCATGTTTTGTATCTTGATAGTCTTCGTCTATTACAAAATCTGCTCTAAGTGTCGGTAAAAAAATTGAAATCAATTCTTTATTATCTAATATCTCTTTCGGGGTTCCCTCATATCTTCTTAGCCCTTCTATAAAACCTTCGTCATCAAGGTAATAGATTGGGTTTGGTTCTTTATACACTGGAGCACGTCCACCTGAAATTATTATTCCTCTTGGATTTTCATATCTTGAATTTTTGATCTTTAAGGCTATTTCATAAACTATTTTTGTTCCCATACTATGTCCAAATAAATAGTAAGGTTTTCCAAAATCAAAATTTTCTTCCATATCATTGAATAATGTTTCAACTAAAATATTAATATCACTTATAGCTTTTTCAGAAAATCTATTTTCTCTTCCTGGATATTGAGCAACAAATATCCTTACATCTTCAAATTCATATTTCCAATTTCTAAATGCAGATACTCCACCTCCTGCAAACGGAAATATAACAAGACTAGCTTTAATATTGTTTTCGTCTAATTCTTTATTTAGCA
Organism: Peptoniphilus harei; assembly: GCF_900454685.1. Lineage (GTDB taxonomy): Bacteria > Bacillota > Clostridia > Tissierellales > Peptoniphilaceae > Peptoniphilus_A > Peptoniphilus_A harei. Next base: position 5,761 of record NZ_UATM01000002.1, read on the forward strand.
TTTCAAAATTTTTTGACATAAATTCACCTTTTAATATATTTTTTGTTAGCAATAGCTAACTTTTATTCATTATATACCATTTGATAACATTTATCAATGAGTTTTTGAACTTTTTTGTAAAATAATTAAAAAAAATAGCATAAAAAACTTATTTAAAAGTTATCTATGCTATTAATTATAAGGTTTCATTAAAATGTTTTTTTAATTTTTTAAACGTTTCATCTGATATAACGTGTTCTATAAGACAAGCTTCACTTTCTGCTTGTTTAGGATTAACTCCAAGTTTAATGAATACGCTAGTAAGATACATATGTTTTTTATACATCTTTTCACAAAATTTTTTTGATTCGTCTGTTAAACGAATTATTTTATCATCTCCATAAGTTATCCTGCCTTTATTGTCAAGTTTTTTTAGCATTCTTGTAACCGTCGGTCTTTTGTAATCCAAATAGTTAGCAATGTCTATATTTCTAACCTCTTCATTTTCCAAAGATAAAATATATATGGCTTCTAAATAATTTTCTTCAGCAAATTCCCTGTGTAAAATAAATTACTCCCCCTCTTAAATTGTTAGTAACTAATAATTTAATTAAATATCTTTAAATATGATAATTTAAAATATTTTTTAATATCATACATATTATTATAGTTGTAAAAGTATCTATTTCAAAGTAATTTTTTTAGTTTTTTAAAATTTAAGTTATCATAAAATAGTGTATTTTTATTAAACAAAAATAGCAAAAATAGCAAAAATAGCAAGCACAGTAAGTGCATATGCACTTACTAAAAATGAAATAAGAATACTACTATTATATCGCTTATTTTTTTTCCATTTTACTTGTTGGGGAATATCCCCAAACCCCTAAATTTATAATGATTAAATTCAGTACAAACTCTTATAATAGCCCCAACGCAAACTTGAATATTATCTCAAAAAGTGATAAAATATAAATACTAAAAAATTAAATCAGGAGATTTCCAGACGAAATATATAGAATAAATTAAACCTGTAAGTCAAGTTATCCTACTTGAATTTACAGGTTTTTCTTTTTTATTTCGATTAATAAATTTATTAAGGAGGTCAAATTATGACAAGTAGATTTAGAAATAACGGAATTTATTTAATGTTATCTGACGAGGAGTTAGAATTGCTAAATGAAAAACATAAAGCATCTAAGTGCAAAACTCTTAGGCAATTTATTATGAAATGTATTTTAGAAAAAGATATTTATGTATTAGATATGGATGTCTTTCGTGAAATGTCAACAAATATAAGTCGTACTTCAAATAATATAAATCAAATTGCTAAAAGGGTAAATACTACATCAATTATATATAAAGATGATGTAGAAGATTTAAAAAGCTTATTAGAAAATCAAGCAAAAGATATTTTCTCTATGCGTAAAAAAATATACTCTCTTACTAATTCTAATAGCATAAATACTGAGAAAGAATAATGGCAATTACTAAAATTCATCCTATAAAATCCACTTTAAAAGTAGCACTTGATTACATTATGAATAGTGATAAAACAGATGAAAAAATTCTAATTTCCTCCCTAAACTGTAACCCTATAACTGCTCATTTAGAATTTGAACAAACAAAAATAGAATGTAATTCTAAAGCAAAAGTTTTAGCAAGACATTTAATTCAAGCTTTTGCACCTGGAGAAACTACACCTGAAGAAGCACACAAAATTGGAATTGAATTATGTGAGAAGGTACTACAAGGAAAATATGAATACGTAATAACAACCCATGTAGATAAGGAGCATATTCATAACCATATTCTATTTAATAATGTTTCTTTTGATACAGGTAAAGCCTATCAAAGCAATAAAAAATCTTACCATCAAATTAGAAATTATAGTGATGACTTGTGTAGAAAATATAAGTTATCTGTTATAGATGAAGACTATATGAAGTTTAAAAATAAATATAAAACTAATGGGAAATCATATAAGGAATATATGGAATTTAAAAAAGGGACATCTTGGAAATATAGACTTCAAATATCTATTGATCATGCTATTCAAAAGTCTAATAGCTATGATAACTTTTTAAAAACTATGGAAGAATATGGATACGAAATCAAATTAGGCAAGTACTTATCTTTTCGTCATAAAGAACAAGGAGAAAAAGGACGATTTATTCGTGCTAAAGAAAATACTCTTGGAAAAGATTATACCAATGAAAAGATAAAGGAAAGAATCGAGAATAATATGAATAAAAAGTCAGTAAAAATTGATTTTGATTCTTCTACGAAAACATATAAAAAAGTCGACAATATAATAGACTTAAAAAATAATAAAAAGATACAATCTTCTGAAGCTTATGAAATATGGGCAAAGAAACACAATATGAATACTATGGCTGATACTTTAAATCAACTCAGAAAGTATGGGCTGACATCTAATATAGATCTAGAAAATAAACTTCAACAAGAAGCCATTAATAGGCAAAAAACTTTAAATGAAATTAAGAATATAGAAAAAGATTTGAACGAAATCTATACTGCAATTGAAGCTTTAAACACTTTACAAATAAATAAATCTATTTATGAAATCTATAAATCAAACTCTAAAGATAAAGAATTTTATACAGAATATAGAACTCAAATTATCACATACGAAAAGTCATTAACTACTTTAGACAAAAACAAGTATAAAAATTTAAGTATAAAAGAATTATCAAATATTTACGATGAATATAAAAGTAAAAAAGATATTCTTATGAAAGACTACTCTAATAAGAACACCTTGATTTACGAGCTTACTCAATTAAGAAAAAATACAGATAAGTATATTAATAATGAGTTAATATAAGTAATATATTTTTAAGATATTTAGAAAATAGGTTACGAAGTACTGTAACCATGACTTTCTCTCAATTGGTTCTGTAAAACCTGCTCTTCCCAATAGACTGTAAGCTGCTATTTTTCTTAATCAAAAAAATGCACTTTTATCACTAAATTCTGTGGTTCAAATATTTGTAACCTAATTTGGCACAATTAACCAATAAGGATAAATTTTAGATTATATCTTCAAAAATAAAATCAATTGTGATAGTATTTGACCCAATCCGCTTATTCTGCTTGTCCATTTACTTGAAGCATCCACCACTTCTAAATACAAACTTTTTTTATAAAACATGGTCATTTAAAAACATCATTTTGTTTTTTGTTACTTCTCTTAATTGTCTATTAAATAATTGTCTATTAAAGTTTTCCATTGCTATTATTTTTAAGTCTTTCATTTTGAAATGTTTAGATCTATGTTTTCACAGGACGATTTTACTATTTCTTGCTTGATCCATTTCTAATACTTAAAGATAATATTTTTCACCATATTCATAGTCTAAGTACTCGTCTAATTCTGCTTTTAACATTTGTTCCACTGTCTCACCTAAAATATCTTCTATTGTTTCTTGTGAGTCTTGCACTTTCTCTGAACGATATTATTCGATTTAACACTTTAGATATTTTATTTAATCTTATTTCTAATCTTTTATATACATAAAATATTACACAGTCACTCCTAAGAGTGCCTTAATATTAGTTCTATTAAATAAAGAACTTTTTAATTCTATTATTTAAAATATACAGGTTTTACATATCCATATTTCATTGCAATATGAACCATCTCTTGATAATTTCTAACACCCAATTTTTCGTATATGCGATTTAACGCTGTCGCTAATGAACTTTTACAAATATTACATTCCTTTGCGACTTCCATTCTTGTAAGCCCTGAACAATACAAATTAATAATTTCAATTTCTCTTTCTGTCAAATCATAATTCAAGTTAGTGTTTGCATTAAATATTAACTCTCCATTTACTACATCATTTAATTTCTTTACTAAAACTTTGATATTCTCATCTTTGCATATGAACCCTTTAGTACCTATTTTCTTCGCTTTCTCTTCAAAGCCTATTAAATCATATCCAGTTAGCATAACGATTTTTTGTTTTGGATATTTTATTAATATCTCATTAGCAACTTCTAATCCATCCTTATTGCCCTTCATTTTACTCAAATTAATATCCATTAAAATAATATCATATTCTTTTTTTTCTAATATTGATCCCAAATTAAAAATATCATCAATCAAATCAACAATATCTATTTCTTCTTCACGCTCTAAACTATATTTTAAACTATTAGAAAACATGGTATGGTCATCTATTAATAATATTTTCACAGATCACTTCCTCCTCTATAGGTAGAGTTACATTAATTTTAATGAATGGTTCAACTTTGTCATAAAACTGATCAATTAATATTTTCCCATCTAATTTTTCAATTTCATCTTTTATAATCTCTAATCCTCTTCCATTCCCTATCTTTATATTTTCATAATCAAATACATCTTCATGATTGATTACGCTAATATATAATTCTCTATTATCCGTTTTTATATTAATCTCAGAATAATTTCCTTTTGAATGTTTGTATATATTTATACATAATTCATGCAAAATCTTATAAATAACCATATCGTATGGATAATTTACAAAAAACTCTTTATCACAATTTAAGTCTATTAATATATCATTTTTGTTAAACCTGTTCCTTAAAGATTCTATTAAATTATAGTAATTGTCTGCTAATGGTAAATCATAAATAATTGTAGGATTATATAATTCAATCTCGGACCTTGTAATTCCAATTAATTTATCTATTGTTTTAATTGACTCATCTAAAAATTCTTTTTCTCCTAAAAGAATATTCATTTTTATAGCTATTATATCTTGTAATATATCATCATGTAAAAAGTTTGAAATTCTTTTGTTATAATTCTTTTCTATATTGTATTGCTGTATTTTATTTCTTATCACTCCATTTGGATCTTTCTGTTTTTCAAAATAAAAGCAAAACATTAACATACTCTCTTTGTATATTGTTATTAGACTTATCCCCATATAAATAACTCTCCTTAGACCTTGTCCAAATAAATTTACAAATACTATAAATATACATAAAAACATACAGTCTATAATCATCAAGAGCATTTCATTTTTGTTTATCACTTTAGATGAATTTTGTTTTTTTAGTAGTATGAAATATAATGTAGTCAAATATATTGAATTCAACAAAAAGTATATTTCCAGCTTTTCTAACTTAGCGTTATTTATAAATATTCCGCTAAATATATATATAAATATTGAGGCAATAAATAAAAATGTTACCCCATATATTTTTGCACCAAACTCAAATAATATCTTTCGTTTCTTGTATGCCATAACAAAAGGACCAAATGTTATAATTACATACAAAATATAATTTATTATCTCTGCATACCCTAAATCAAGTGACTCAAACAATATAGCTAAAATTGTAAAAAATATAATAATCTTATTAAGTATTTTTATATCTATTAAATATGCACTAACGACTTTGAGTAAATTTGCTGTAATTACAAACACCGTTATTAGCTTAAATGTTGTGTACATATTACTTTTTAAAAAATCAAAAACGTCAACTACTACAAAAATATTAATACATAAAGTAGCTATTATAAAATTTTTAATCGTCTCCTTAACTCTATCTAATACCAAAATTTTATAGCTTATGTATCCGTATACTGTAAATAAACACAAAGAGAATAGTTGTATATTATTAATGCTATTATTTCCCAAATGACTAAGGACGAAATAACTAATCACACCTTGAACTATTATACATAAAACTAATAATACACTTTTTCTATTTATCATATACAGTACCTTCCATTTATCATGTTATTTTTAATTAATATCTGACTTTCTAAATATTAATATTGTTATTGTAATCATAATAAAAAAGACTATTAGGGATATAGTTGTAGGTCTAAGAGTTCCGTCTATAAAGTTTTTATTTATAATTACATTTTTTATTTGAGATAGCGGAAAAAATGTAATACTTTTTTTTATAAATTCTATAGGTATTATTCCCTGTAACATTGATATTACTACTGGAATTGCTAAAGAGATCCCTATTGTTTCTCCGATACTTTGGGTTGCAAATCCTAATAAAGAATAAATACTCGTTAAAGACATAAAGCATAAATTAGAAATAATTATTATTCTTACAATTTCAAGAATATTATTATAGTCTTTGATTGGTAAAAATCCATACTTTAAGCTTCCCATTATTCCTACTATAATTGGATACAAGTTAACAATTATAAAAGAAGCAATCATCAATACAATCAATTTTGATATTACAATGTCTTTTCGACTAATTCCTGAAGAAATCTGTCTTTGTATAATCTTTGAAGAAAAATCACTACCTATAAAATATCCACAATAAACCGCAATGAAAAATGACATAAATATATCTGAATAAGATTTTATAAAACCTTCATACCCACTGCTTATATTTCCCTGTACGGTATCTTGAAATCCACTTAATATTGATAACAATGTTACACTTAAAATTAGCACATAAAAAAACTTATCTTTCTTCAATCTTTCTGCATTAAATTTAATTAAGTTCTTCATTGTCTCCCTCCACTAATTTTATCATATATGTTTCTAAATTATCTCTTTTTATTTCTGTTTTACAGTTATTTAGTCTTAATTTTTTTATAATTTCTAGCTCTTCATCTTTTGAATATATGCCTCGAACCTCTAAAGTATTATTTTTTAATCTATATTCTCTTTCAGGGCATGCTATTTTCAATATATTATAAACTTCCTCGATATTTTCTCTATATCCTATAACAGATGTGCCTAAATCTTTCGTTAATTCTGTTTTTGAAACCACCTGTATTATTTTCCCCTTATCAATAAATATGAAATCTGTGGCTATCTCATACAATTCTGTTAATATGTGGCTAGATATTAATATTGTCTTATTTTCTTTTTCTATGAAATCTCTAAAAATTCTTCTTAGCTTTGATACGGATATTGGATCGATTCCGTTTGTTGGCTCATCTAAAATCAATAAATCAGGATTTTTCAAAAAAGCTATTCCTAATCCAAGTTTTTGCTTCGTTCCTAGCGATAAATTTTTAGCTTTCTTTTTTAAGCTATCCATTATTTCTAGTTGTTGGAATATTTCCTTTTGCTCCATTCCAAATTCAATCCCAAGTTCAATACAAGCTAATCTTATATTTTCTTCTGCAGTCAATCCGGAGTAAAAACTTGGAGTTTCAATCGTTGCACTGATATGTTCTCTACTCTTTATCAGTTCTTTTGAAAAAGATTTATTAAATAATTTTATAGAACCTTTTGTAGGAAAAATATTTCCAGTAATTATTTTAACTAAAGTAGATTTCCCAGCTCCATTTACTCCTATCAAACCATAAATTCTATTGCTTTCTATTTTTAAATCTATATTCTCTAGAGCGATAGTCTCTTTATACTTTTTAGAAATATTTTCTAATTGAATTACATCCATTTACGCTCAATCCTTTCTAATCTTCATTTGATTTTTCACTATTTTATTAAATTCTTCATCTTGAAGTTTCTCAATATTATTAATATCATCAGATAAAATATTATTTACATCTTCAACTTTTTGAGAATCTTTAAACAACTTTTTAGTCTCATCTTTAAGATGGTTTTTGTTTTGCTCTTTTAACGATAATTCTAAATTCTTTTCTGAACCATATACAATAACATTATTGTCACTTTTGGTTTTATATTTATAAACATTAGGGCAAACACATTTCAAAGTACCACTTAAGGCAAGCACAAGATTAGAATTCAGGCTATTTCCTAAACCTATATTCAATGCAATAATTCCATTTCTATTAAGATGCGCTTTACAATCCTCAAAAAATTCTCTAGTAGTTAGGTTTATTGGCATAGATATATTCTGATAAACATCAAGTATTATTAAATCATACATTTCATCTGTACTATTTAAATAATTCCTTCCGTCAGAAATTATAATTTTATCATCACTTTTATTAAAATAAAGCTCTCTTAAGTTGACAATATTTCTATCTATTTCTATCCCTGTAACTTCAAAATTATCAAAATTTTTATGCAACAAAGTAGACATAGTTCCCGTTCCATAACCAATAATTAAGATTTTATGCTTGACTTTATCATCAAGTAAATTATTAATCTTAACAAATTCGTCATAATAATATCCTGATTTCTTTTTATTCTTATCAACTTTTATTGACTGTGCGCCAAAAAATACATTTGTTTTTAAAGCTAATTTTCCATCATCATTTTGTGATACATTAATATAATTATATTCTGACTCTTCTTCGTGCACAGGCTTATCAAAGGCTAGACTTGTTGTTGATAAATATAACGACATACAAAGCCATAAAACACAAATAATTGAATTTAATAAAAAGTTCTTTTTTATTTTTTTGCTATATAATATCAAAATAATGGCTAGTACCGCTCCAAATAATAGAAAAGATCTTTTTACGCCTATTTTGGGGATTACTAATATAGTTGGTATCATTGTTCCTAACACAGATCCAAATATGTTGAATAAATATAAATTTCCCATTACATTTCCAGTTTCATCTAAAGAAGTTATACTTATTTTTGCTAGCAGTGGAGAGATTGTCCCCATAAAAATTAATGGAACACTAAATAATACTATGCTGCAAATAATAGAAGATATCATAATTATATTCCCTAATTGCACTTCAGAAGCCAATATTATTGACCCCATTATAACTATTTTAGACGTTAGTGGTACCGTACATATGAACAAAAAAGATATTAATAAATTTTTAACAATTCTTTCCTCACAAGTTCTTGTTTTTACTAATTTATCTGCACGTTTACCCCCAAAATAATTCCCAATTCCTATACAAATCATTATTAAGCTAATTTCAATTAACCAAATTAGAGTTGTTGAGCCAAAATAAGGAGATAATATTCTTGTCGCACTTGTTTCAATTCCCATTATACAAAACCCTGATATTAAAGCAGTAAAGTAATATATAATAACTTGCTTATTTTTATTTACATTCATATAGGCCCCCCATGTTCTAACTATTTTTTATATTTTTTTATGATTTTAACAAACAATAAAGATATGTAAACTAAAGATATTATATCTATAATTAAATTTGCTCCAATTTTGATTCTTTGAAATAGAAACAATTCTCCATAAAAAAGTAAACGAATTGATTCTAGTAAATTTCTCTTTCCAAAAACCACTTCTAATACTCTAATAATCCCAAAAATTATTATTATCAAATTCACTAATGCATACATCAAAGAATAAACTTTCACACACTTGCTACTTTCCATTGTATATGCTTTCCTTTTATTATATATTTTTTCATTATAAATATAATTTAATAATTTCATGGATCTACCATGAATATTCGGTTCATCAATAAAATCTGACAAAATCCAATATCCATCTAATCTTAAAAATGGATTCAAATTAAATATTATAAGAATTAAGTTAAATATAATTAGAGCATCCATAGTGTTATTTCGGATCATTACCGCCGAAAAAAAATACATAAATAATCCAACAAGCATTTGTAAATAAATCCCAGCAAAATCTATGATTAACCTTTTTTTATTACTTAATTTCCATGAATCACTTAGGTTAACATACATAACAGGTCTAAACATATATACTCCTATACCAATATTACCAACTTTACAATCAAGTGACTTAGATGAATATATATGTCCTAGTTCATGAACTACGAAGATTAAACCAAATGATATAAAAAATAGAAAATAATTAATACTGTTTATTCCGTTAATAAAATATATCCAATTAAATTCCTTTATATATTTTAGAGATATTACACAATAAATTATACTCAAAATTATTATAAGTGTTGGTTTAAATATAAATCCAGGTAATATCATTTTTAGTTTATCACCATCTATTATTGGTAAATGAAACCAAAATTTATATTGACTACTTTCATTATATTCGCTAAATACCCCAGTCATTATTAATCTATTATTTATTAAATCTTCTAATTCTGATTCTGATATCTCAAATCCTTCATTATTTAATTCATTTTTTACTTTATTTATGCTTTTTGTACCATCAAATTTTTTAATTATTTCTTCTACAATTGGCGTAACTCTTACCCTTTTCCCGTTATCAAAACTAAGTAGTAGTCTTCCATCATCTAGATATTCTTTAACGTAATGATTAGTCTTTAAATTTTCTACCATATTTACATCTCTAAAAATTTATACTTAATCGAATTTATATATTCTCTTAAAACTTCTTTAGCATTATTACAATAAGGGTCATTAATATCACCATTATTTTTTATAGCTGCGTAGGCACACCCACCGCCACAGAACGGAGCAATTTCACAATCCAAACATCTATCAATGTTCAATATACATCTATTACTCCATATTGAATATGCCTCTTTATTAAGACTAACTCTTTCATCGTTATAAAATCCTATAGCATATTGGGGATTTCCTATTGCTTCAGGACACGCATATATGTTACCCTCTGGATCATACACATAATATTGTCCTCTATTAGCTTCACAATACGTGTATTTTGCAAAATCTTTTTTTGCATTCTCAGAAGTTCCTCTCATTATATGAGATATTACTCTAAACATTGATAATCTATTTTCCATATAATTTGGAAACTTTTCATTTAATTTTTTTATAATCTCATCTTCCGATATTGTGTCCACAGCATTATCTGCAGTATGATCTGTCACAGGTGCTAAATCGAATCTAAAATTAGGGCTATCTATCCATTTTTTTGATTTTAAAAAATCTTCAAGCTCTTTTAAGTAGTTAATATTATACTGATTTATATTAACTCTTAAATTTATTTGCCTTATTTTAGTATTTACTAATAAATCCAATCCATTAACTATATCGTCAAATGTTCCTTTACCATTTTTATAAACTCTTCTAGAATCATGAATTAATTTAATTCCGTCAATAGTTATCTGTACGGAATCTATCGTATTTTCAAATCTTTTAAAAATATTTATGTAGTTTTCCACATGACTTCCATTTGTTATTATACTAACTGGAATATTATTTTTTTCAGCAAACGACAAAATTTTAATATTTATATCTTTGGTAATAGGAAGAATAGGTTCTCCCCCGAATAATTGAATTCGATGCTTTATATTTGGTTTATTCTCTTTTACTTTATATATAAAATCACAAATAGACTGACATTGATTATCACTAATAACTTTTTGTTGATTTCTAACCTTAGAAGGTTCAAAACAATATACACAATTCATATTACAAAACATAGTAGGACAAATAACATGAATCACAGATATATCACATAAATATTCATGAATTTTCATTTGTCGTTTCATCTCATTTAACTCATGATTTCTATCTTCAAATATATATCCTCTTTTCTTCAAAGAATCATATATATTTTTTTCTCTAGCATTCAAAGCTTTAATGTTATCTTGTTCACTAAACTTATGAATTATAGATTTCGTTTCCGAATCTATAATATCAATAGCACCAGAAAGTGCATTCACCATCAATTCATTTTCTTCGTTAATATTATAAAACGAAATATATTTTGTTAATATAGCCATGTTTAGTCCTCCTAATGTGTAGTATTATGGCGATGCCATTAATAATAACAACACCGCCATATTTTTTTGCGTTGTTCACTAATTAAGTTTCACAACTTTAAAGCTAAAAACGTTAAATTATACTAAATTCTCCAACAACACAAACAAGAAATATATTCTTCTCTTTCTTCAAGCTCTTCAATTTCAACTTCCGTCCAAAGTTTCACTTCATTAACTGATTTCATAAAAGTTCTCCTTTCTAAATCTTAGTAAACAACGCAAATACAACTTTTGTTGTACTGTCTTTATAATATTATTTAATCTTATTTTTGTCAGCTTACTTTTGTCTTATTTTTCTATATTTACGATATTGAATAATCGATTCTTCTAAAAGTTTATTTCAAGGACAATTTTCTAATTCTGTTAAGTTTACGTAATTTCGCAAAACTTTGAAATTTTATCATATATATTAATATCAATTGCAAAAATAAAATTACATATATGAAAATTAATGATCATTGCTGATTAATTTTAATTATCTACTAATAGTTTTTTGATTTAAACTTGTTGTTATGTTTATACATTATTATATTAAGAATATTAATGTATAACCGATATTGCAAACTTATCAAAAAAATAAAGGCAATCCTAAAACCTGCCCCCTATAATCTTTTACCTTTCTATGCTATTATCCTTTTTCTTCTTTTCATCCACTTTCATATCCCCTTTAGTCTTAAATTCCTTTAATTTTCCTAGTGTTGATGCTTTTGCTTTAGTATGCTCTTTAGCTTTTAATAACTTTGCAGAGTATACTTTTAGATTTGTGTATTCCTTATTATCCTTTCCCATACTTTTCTTTTCTTTGCCAAATAGGTGTACAAAATCTCCTTTTTTCAAATTTTTTACTTGATTGATTTTGTCATTATAGGCGTAGCAGCTGATGAATTTTGCATTTCCTTCCTTGTCATTTTCAGCAATAGAAAAGGAGGCTACTTTAAAGTCCCTCCCATCTTTTGATTTTAAATCTTTAATTTCTATATCAGTTGCTATATTTCCATCTATATTTAATGTATCCTTCTCTTTATTATCTATATCTTTCATCTCTTTATCTCCTTGTTCTTGATTAACTTCTAAGTTTTCTTTTAACTCTTCTTCGTCTATATATTCAATAAACTTCTCATCAATAAGCCCCATAACTGAATCGTTCATATAATTATCATAGGCATTATTAAGAACATTTTCATTTTCTACTCCTGTTTCAAGAGATATAATACCTTTTACAAATTCTTTATGATTATATTCTGCTAAAAAATCTATTGTATTCTTCATGCTTTCAAAATTTGTATTTTCCATATTTGCTATTGTTTTTATATCACTTGCATATCTAACAGAATCCCATTCATACTTTCCACTTTCTTTATTAAATTCTACTCCTGTGGCTAAAATAAATTGATTTCCGTCAAATAAGGTCGCTTGATTATCTTTCACATCCAGTACCATAGTGTCTCCAAATTCAGTTTCAATTACATTTCCCTTTTTTATATTCATTGCTATTCCTCCTTTTATTTTTTTATCCATCTCATCTGTGAAATCTTTTATTTCTTCTTCTTTCTCATCACTAATAATAAATTGTTTGATTTCTTCAACTGTTGGATCATCAATTGTAGTCTGAATAAATTCAACTAATTTATCTTCTGAAGTGGCAAAATTTTTAATTCCATATTCAACTATATTGTTAATTATTCTCTGAGTAGCACCATCAAAAGAAAAATTTTCTTGAATAAATTCATTAAATCTATCTCTATCAAATTCCATATTCTTTTTCCTCTAATAATATCATTTAAAGTTTTATCTGCCACATGGTTCACTATTATTTATTTCTTTTATATTATTATTTACTGCTAAATTCTCCCTATATCCCTTTAATTTATCCATAATAGATGTTTTTTCTTTCATTTCAAAATCTCCTATTTCCTGCACTTTACTATCTCTAAAATCAGCATCATTTCTATCTATTATTCCGTCTAAATCCATATCTTTAGATAATGGATCATAGAAGTTGCCATCATCATCTATCTCAAGTCCCATTACTTCTCTCAGTTTTTCTTCATTTACTGATACAAGCTCACTAAAATCCCAAAATCCAATAGATGTCTTTATCTGTACTAGCTCTTTTAAATCACTTGCATCTAAGGGATCATAGGTGTATTGAAAGCTGTCAATTAGGTTCTTATCTACATAGGTGTTCATCTTGTAATTTATTAAATCTAAACTTACTTGTATTTCATGTTTTTCATCTGGTGTAGTTGTATAAGCTATTCCTATATCTGTTAAGTCAGGAAATATAGTATCAAAGTCCTCTAACCTGTTTTCTTCATCATATTCTCTGTTAAGGAAGTCTATCAATTCTTCCTTTACTTCTTCTAGTAATGGATTATCTTGGCTTATATCTTCACTTTTTCCCATATCTAGTAAATTATTTACTTCTGCAAGTCTTAATGTCTTATCCTTTAAAAGTTCAGCTTGTGGAAATGTCTTTTGTATTTCAATTTTGGCTGTTTGAAATTGCTCTTCTGTATCTTTTAGTTTTGAAATTGTATTTTCTAATCTTTCTGGTAATTTATCTAATACATTATCCATTCTTGTTATATTACCTATTTCATCTGTACCAAACTCTCCTCTATATTCTCCCTTGCCTTTTAATATAAAGTTATATTTATTGAAAAAAGAATCATATTTTATGGATAAATCAAAATTTCTATATTCACCTATTTTTTCTCCATCTTTATCCATTTCCCTATATATTTTAACTCCCTTAATTTTGTTCAACAAAAACTCTCCAGCTATTTTCTTATCTATATACTTCTTTCCGTCAATAATTAGAGAGGTAAATTTATTATCTTCTTTTAAATTTTTATCTACATCTCTATAAGGCTCAACATTTTTAATATCTTCCTTTAAGTTCTCTATCCTTTCTTTTAATCTTTCTATTTCCTTTGGATAAAATTTAACTACTTTATCTTCCAGCTTGTAAAGATTTGATTTAAAATTGGACTCTAGCATTTTAAGTTTAGAAACTTCAACATCAAGGTCCATCTTCTCCTTTATTAATGGATTTCCTGTTGCAAGAGCTTTGATTTCGGCATAGTTTAATGTGGCTTCGTCTACATCTTCTGCAACTCTTACAGGTGTCTTTGAAGTCATAATTTGAGAAATATATTTTTGTTTATTCTCTAAGGTTTGGAAAAGATAGGCATCAAAAGTATTTTCTGTTACATATCTAAATATATGGACTTCCTTATTCTCATTTCCCTGCCTCACAATCCTTCCTGCCCTTTGAGAAAGATCAGCCGGTCTCCATGGTATATCAAGATCGTGGATTGCAATTAGCTTGTCTTGGGCATTAGTACCTGCTCCCATTTTCTGTGTTGAACCAAGCAAGACTCTTATTTCTCCCTTTCTTACCTTATCAAAGATAGCATCTTTTTCCATATTGTTTTTTGCCTTATGAATAAATTCTATTTCATTTTCAGGTACTCCCATATCTATAAGTTTTGTTTTAATATCATCATAGATATTAAAATCACTACTTGGTGTAGACATATCACAAAATATTAATTGAGCAGATTTTTTATCTTTATATTTATCCCAAATGCTAAATACATTTTTTATACAGGTATTTACCTTACTATTAGGATCATCAGGAAGTAAAGGATTGATTAATCTTTGATCTAATGCCATCTTCTTCCCATCATTTGTTATTAATAGCATATTATCAACACTTGAATCTACCTGCTTATCACGAACCTTATCTGCTCTCTCGGAAAAAGTTTCAAGAATTTCTTTTTGTTCTTCGGTAGGCTTTGTTTTTATAGTTTCATAATGGGCAATTGGTGTAGGAAGATTTAAAACATCAGCTGTTTTAATATCCATAAATCCTTTTACAGTATTCATAAGTTCAGGAAGATTATAAAATTTTGCAAATCTGGTTTTGCTCCTATAACCATTACCCTCAGGATTTAATTCTATTGCCGTTATTGTTTCTCCAAAAGTAGATGCCCAAGAATCAAAATGTTGCAATTTCATCTTTTTTAATTCATCATACTGTAAATATCTCTGCATAGTATAAAGTTCAGCCATACTGTTGCTTACTGGTGTACCTGTGGCAAATACTAATCCTTTATTATTAGTTATTTCATCCATATAGCGGCATTTCATAAGCATATCTGATGATTTTTGTGAATCTGTAGAAGTAATTCCTGCTACATTCCTCATTTTAGAAAATAGATAGAGGTTTTTGTAGGCATGGGCTTCATCTACAAATAACTTATCTACTCCCAGTTCCTCAAAGGTTACAACGTCATCTTTCTTATAATCAGCATTTAGTTTTTCTAACTTTGTCTCTAATTTTTTCTTTGTTTTTTCTAATTGCTTTACAGTAAATCTTTGATCCCTTTCTCTCTTATATTCATCTATATAGTCAATGATTTCATCAATTTGACCTTGCAATTCATATTCTTGTCTTTCTTTTGATATAGGAATTTTTTCAAATTGACTGTGCCCTATAATAACAGCATCAAAACTTCCTGTAGCAATACGACTACAAAATCTTTTTCTTCTATCTGGTGTAAAATCTTTTTCTGTAGCACATAATACATTAGCTCCTGGATAAAGTTCATTAAATTCTCTTCCAAATTGCTCTACAATGTGGTTAGGAACAACAAACATTGACTTATTACTCATCCCAAGTCTTTTTGACTCCATGGCTATACCTATCATTTCAAAGGTTTTTCCTGCTCCTACTTCATGGGCAAGTAAAGTATTTCCACCAAACAAACCTCTTGCTATGGCATCTTTTTGATGTGCTCTTAATTCTATTTCAGGATTCATTCCTTCAAAAGTAAGATTAGATCCATCATATTCCCTTTGTCTTATGGAATTGAATCTTTCGTTATAATCTTCTACTAATCTATTTCTTCTTTCCACATCATCAAATATCCAGCTTTTAAATTCTTCTTTTATCATCTCTTGCTTACTTCTTGCAAGCATTGTTTCTTTTTGATTAAGCACAGATTTTTTCTTTCCATCACTGTCTTCTACTTGGTCAAATACCTTAGTATCTCTTAAATTTAAAGTATCTTCTATCAATTTGTAGGCATTTACCCTATTTGTACCATAGGTAAAAGAAGCAAGGTCATTGTCCCTATCAGAGCTTTTTCCTTCAACTCTATATTCTCCTGTAAAGTCAGAATACTTAATATCTATATTCCACCTTGATGAAACTGGTGTTTTCAACAAATCAAACATAAATTTTTTGTAATCTTGTTCCGGTATCCATGTTGCACCCATTCTAACTGTAATCTCACTTGCATCTAGTGCTTTAGGCATTACTTCCACTAGCTTTGCTTTTTGAAAATGTAACTCTTCTAATTCTTTTTTTAAGAGTTTACTATCCTCTAGATTTTCTTCCTTTCCTAACTCTTTTTCGATGTTTTTAATATAAGAGTCTACAACTTCAATTTTATCTCTTATATTTCCTGACAAGTATTCATCAGCACTTACGTAAGTTTTGAAAAATCTCCTAGCTCTTTAGCAGACTTAAATGGATTCATATCATTAGGTTCAAAGGAATTCTAAATTTAAAAATATTTCTCCCTTTAATTCTTCTATTAATTATCTCTTGTTTTTCCTGTCAATTCTTCCATATAATCAAAATTTATTTTACCTTTTTGACTAATAGAGAGTACCAGAGCATCTATTGCCCTATCTGTATGATCTATTATTACAGCTTTTTTATAGTTCTCTTGTTAAAGATGTCAGATTTTCCTATAAAGTTGCCTTCTTTATCTAATTTCTCCAAAGTTGAAATTAAAGAAAAATTGGCATCTTCTCTAAATAACTTTTTATTGGTTTTTGAATTTAGTCTTCCATGTTTGCTATTGAAATCATCGTAGAATTTATTTAGATTTTCTTGTTCTTTTTTTATCTCTTCATCTGAATAGTCTTCTTTTTGATAGGTTATAACTTTCCTTAGACCTTCATTTAATCTTAAATATTCTTTTTACCTTATCTTTATCCTTTTGGTTTAAGGA
>NZ_UATM01000008.1 GCF_900454685.1 Peptoniphilus harei
ATTTATGAGAAAGAAGTTGGAGGCATGATGAAAAAAATAGCGAGACACCTTGTGCTTATATTTTTATCAATAATAACATTTTTTCCACTTATGTGGATGATTTCAAATTCCTTTAAAACTACTGAATCAATTATGCGAAAGCCCCTTAGCTTTATACCAGATTTTTTAGACTTTAGGAATTTTCTTGGAGCATTAAATTTAGCACCTTTTGATTTATATATTATAAATTCAATTGTCACATCAATTATAATAGTAATTCTTCAAATTATCACAGGGGTTTTACTTGCATATGGCATGTACAGATTTTCCTTTAAACTAAGAGGCATGATGTTTAAAGGGATTCTTTTGACTTATATGCTTCCTGCTGCAACAACATATGTGCCAAGCTATGTAATAATTGCAAAATTAAATTTAATAGACACTTTGACTGGAATTATTATTTCAAATTCAGTGGCAGTCTTTACAATTTATATGCTCTACAACACTTTTAAGGAGGTGCCAAAGGAGCTAATAGAAGCTGCTGAAATGGATGGAGCAAGTGACATGGATATACTTTTAAAAGTTGTACTTCCTATTTCTAAATCAACTATACTTACTAATGCACTTATCCAATTTGTAACAATGTATAACAATTATATGTGGCCATCACTTATTACAAATTCAAAATCAAAGTATTTGATAAGCGTTGGACTAAATAAATTTTTCACATCACAGGGAAATTTTGGAGAAAACTTACCTCTTTTAATGGCGGGAAATACTATATCAGTTCTTCCACTTTTAATACTATTTATTGTCTTACAAAAATGGTTTATAAAAGGAATATCTGATAGTGGAATAAAAGGATAAAATTTAATTAAAAAGGAGAAAACATGAAAAAAATTTTTAAGACAGCATTACTTATGCTATGTGCACTTATGATTTTTACAGGATGTTCAAGTTCTGCAAAAAATGCAATGAAGACGGAAGAAAAGACAGCAGATTCAAAAGGCAAAACTGAAATCCAATTTTGGTATGGACTTGGATCAGTTGCTGGAGAAACAATGAAAGAGATTATAAAAGAATTTAACGAGTCACAAGATAAGGTAAAGGTTGTTGGTGTTCAACAAGCTGACTACAATGAAACTTTCCAAAAAGTTCAGGCAGCTATTGCAGCAAATGAGCCACCAGCAGTTTACATTGGATCAAATATTGAACTAAGAGTAAAGGACGGAATGCTTGCAGATTTAACAAAATATATGGATGATAGAACTCATATTGACGACTATCTTGAAGTTTTTATGAAACCGGCAATGGTTGATGACAAAGTTTACGGGTTCCCAGCATATGGCACAACTCAAGTAATTTATTACAGAAAAGACTTACTTGAAAAGGCAGGACTTGATCCAAAAGAAGTATTTAACACTTGGGAAATACTTTTAAATATTCAAAGGAAATCCAAGACAAGGGCATAGCAAAATGGGGTCACCTTGTAATGTATAATCATGAAAACTTAATAGATATAGCTCTATCTAATGGTGGTAAAATTTTATCTGATGATGGAAAAAAAGTTTTAATTAATAGCAAAGAATGGGTTGACTCATGGAACTTTGTAAGACAACAAATTTTTGAAAACAAAACTACAAAAATTGAATCTGGTGGACAAGGCTGGGAATATTGGTATAGAACAATTGATGATGTAATGAATGGTGAAGCAATGTCCTACACTGGTTCATCAGGAGACAAGGGAGATCTTGACTTTACAAAAATTTCATCACTTCCACAACCGGGACTTAATGGAAACCCAGGAAAGCCAGTGGCTGGTGCACACTCACTACTTGTTCCTGCAGCAGCAAGTGAAGAACAACAAAAGGCAGCCTATGAATGGATAGCTTATTTCACAAGTCCAGAAGTTTCTGCTAAGTGGTCAGAAAAAATTGGATACATTCCAGTAAGAAAATCTGCGGCAGATGTAGCTGAATACAAAAAATTTATCGAAGAAAACCCTTATGCAGGGGTTCCTTATGAACAAGCAATGCATGCTTCACCAGCTTTCATTGATCCAACTGATGGAAAAATAACAGACGCACTTTCCATTGCTGCTGATAAGGTTGAGCTTCAAAATATTGATGCAAAGACTGCCCTTGATGAAGCAGCAAAAACTGCACAGGCAGCTCTTGATGAAATAAATAAGTAAGAAATAAAAAAATTAAAATCAAGCTTTGGGTTAAGTCCCAGAGCTTTTTTTAAGGAGAAATATGGAAAATATAATAAAAAATTTAAGAGAAGGATACAATGAAATAGAGTTAAAAATAAAATTGGATGAATTAATAAAGGATTCAATCAAGTTTAGTCTAAAAGGAGAAAAATTTTTCATAAGTCTATTTGTCTATAAAGAAAATGAAATTGTGGGTAGCATTACAGCAAATAGAGATGCAGAAAGATTTATGTCAAAGGATATCTTAAAGTCCTCTAATGGCTTTGAAAATTTAGAGAGTGGCGATTATAGAATAACTTATCTTCTTCACAAAGAAGGAGATGTCATTTTAAAAATTGAAGATGAAAAAAGCCCTATTGATTCTAAAAAAGAAGTGGACATAGAAAAAGATGAAGTCAAATGCAGTGAAGAAAAGTGGTATGCTGGTGACTTTCACACTCATACTTTTTACTCTGATGGTAAGTTATCTCCAGAAGAAAATATTGAAGTAGCAAAAAAAGAGGCCTGTCCTTCTTTTCTCCAACAGACCACAACTTTAATCAGACAAGATTTCCTGAAACTGACTTATTAATTATTGAAGGAACAGAAATAACATCGAAGTACGGCCACATCAATGTATTTTTCACTAATGAATCTGTTTTTAAAAATATTCTGTAGAGGGACTTAACACTGAAGAGTGGTTATTAAAAGTTTTAAGGGAAATAAAGGATGAAATTTATTCAATTAATCATCCCTTTATGGAAACTTTTGAATTTTTAGTTGATGATTATTCTTTAGATGACTTAAAATTTATGGAAATAATAAATGATCCAACTTATATGACTTCTATTGATGCCGTGGAAAAAGCTTTAAAAGCTTGGGACTTACTTCTTCAAAATGGCTATAAAATTTATGGTATAGGTGGAAGCGACTCTCATCTTTACCCAGATGAAAAATATGAAAATGCAGACTATCCATCACTTCTTGGAGATCCAAAGACCTATATTTTTGCGAAGAATCTTTCAAAAATGAAATCAAAAAGGCAATGTTAGCAGGGAAAATTTCTGTCTCCCGTGAAAATTAATTGAGTTAAAAAAAGTTAATGAGACCGATTTACTTTGGAATTAGAAGAAAGCACTTTTCACACAAAAAATTCTATAGAATTTATGTGTGAAAAGTGCTTTCTTCTAATTCCAAAGTAAATTCGTCTCATTAACTTTTTTTAACTCAATTAATTTTTCACGGGAGACAGAAATTTTCCCTGCTAACATTGCCTTTTTGATTTCATTTTTTGAAAGATTCTTCGCAAAAATATAGGTCTTTGGATCTCCAAGAAGTGATGGATAGTCTGCATTTCATATTTTTCATCTGGTAAAGATGAGAGTCGCTTCCACCTATACCATAAATTTTATAGCCATTTTGAAGAAGTAAGTCCCAAGCTTTTAAAGCTTTTTCCACGGCATCAATAGAAGTCATATAAGTTGGATCATTTATTATTTCCATAAATTTTAAGTCATCTAAAGAATAATCATCAACTAAAAATTCAAAAGTTTCCATAAAGGGATGATTAATTGAATAAATTTCATCCTTTATTTCCCTTAAAACTTTTAATAACCACTCTTCAGTGTTAAGTCCCTCTACAGAATATTTTTTAAAAACAGATTCATTAGTGAAAAATACATTGATGTGGCCGTACTTCGATGTTATTTCTGTTCCTTCAATAATTAATAAGTCAGTTTCAGGAAATCTTGTCTGATTAAAGTTGTGGTCTGTTGGAGAAAAGAAGGACAGGCCTCTTTTTTGCTACTTCAATATTTTCTTCTGGAGATAACTTACCATCAGAGTAAAAAGTATGAGTGTGAAAGTCACCAGCATACCACTTTTCTTCACTGCATTGACTTCATCTTTTTCTATGTCCACTTCTTTTTTAGAATCAATAGGGCTTTTTTCATCTTCAATTTTTAAAATGACATCTCCTTCTTTGTGAAGAAGATAAGTATTCTATAATCGCCACTCTCTAAATTTTTCAAAGCCATTAGAGGACTTTAAGATATCCTTTGACATAAATCTTTCTGCATCTCTATTTGCTGTAATGCTACCCACAATTTCATTTTCTTTATAGACAAATAGACTTATGAAAAATTTTTCTCCTTTTAGACTAAACTTGATTGAATCCTTTATTAATTCATCCAATTTTATTTTTAACTCTATTTCATTGTATCCTTCTCTTAAATTTTTTATTATATTTTCCATATTTCTCCTTAAAAAAAGCTCTGGGACTTAACCCAAAGCTTGATTTTAATTTTTTTATTTCTTACTTATTTATTTCATCAAGAGCTGCCTGTGCAGTTTTTGCTGCTTCATCAAGGGCAGTCTTTGCATCAATATTTTGAAGCTCAACCTTATCAGCAGCAATGGAAAGTGCGTCTGTTATTTTTCCATCAGTTGGATCAATGAAAGCTGGTGAAGCATGCATTGCTTGTTCATAAGGAACCCCTGCATAAGGGTTTTCTTCGATAAATTTTTTGTATTCAGCTACATCTGCCGCAGATTTTCTTACTGGAATGTATCCAATTTTTTCTGACCACTTAGCAGAAACTTCTGGACTTGTGAAATAAGCTATCCATTCATAGGCTGCCTTTTGTTGTTCTTCACTTGCTGCTGCAGGAACAAGTAGTGAGTGTGCACCAGCCACTGGCTTTCCTGGGTTTCCATTAAGTCCCGGTTGTGGAAGTGATGAAATTTTTGTAAAGTCAAGATCTCCCTTGTCTCCTGATGAACCAGTGTAGGACATTGCTTCACCATTCATTACATCATCAATTGTTCTATACCAATATTCCCAGCCTTGTCCACCAGATTCAATTTTTGTAGTTTTGTTTTCAAAAATTTGTTGTCTTACAAAGTTCCATGAGTCAACCCATTCTTTGCTATTAATTAAAACTTTTTTTCCATCATCAGATAAAATTTTACCACCATTAGATAGAGCTATATCTATTAAGTTTTCATGATTATACATTACAAGGTGACCCCATTTTGCTATGCCCTTGTCTTGGATTTCCTTTGAATATTTAAAAGTATTTTCCCAAGTGTTAAATACTTCTTTTGGATCAAGTCCTGCCTTTTCAAGTAAGTCTTTTCTGTAATAAATTACTTGAGTTGTGCCATATGCTGGGAACCCGTAAACTTTGTCATCAACCATTGCCGGTTTCATAAAAACTTCAAGATAGTCGTCAATATGAGTTCTATCATCCATATATTTTGTTAAATCTGCAAGCATTCCGTCCTTTACTCTTAGTTCAATATTTGATCCAATGTAAACTGCTGGTGGCTCATTTGCTGCAATAGCTGCCTGAACTTTTTGGAAAGTTTCATTGTAGTCAGCTTGTTGAACACCAACAACCTTTACCTTATCTTGTGACTCGTTAAATTCTTTTATAATCTCTTTCATTGTTTCTCCAGCAACTGATCCAAGTCCATACCAAAATTGGATTTCAGTTTTGCCTTTTGAATCTGCTGTCTTTTCTTCCGTCTTCATTGCATTTTTTGCAGAACTTGAACATCCTGTAAAAATCATAAGTGCACATAGCATAAGTAATGCTGTCTTAAAAATTTTTTTCATGTTTTCTCCTTTTTAATTAAATTTTATCCTTTTATTCCACTATCAGATATTCCTTTTATAAACCATTTTTGTAAGACAATAAATAGTATTAAAAGTGGAAGAACTGATATAGTATTTCCCGCCATTAAAAGAGGTAAGTTTTCTCCAAAATTTCCCTGTGATGTGAAAAATTTATTTAGTCCAACGCTTATCAAATACTTTGATTTTGAATTTGTAATAAGTGATGGCCACATATAATTGTTATACATTGTTACAAATTGGATAAGTGCATTAGTAAGTATAGTTGATTTAGAAATAGGAAGTACAACTTTTAAAAGTATATCCATGTCACTTGCTCCATCCATTTCAGCAGCTTCTATTAGCTCCTTTGGCACCTCCTTAAAAGTGTTGTAGAGCATATAAATTGTAAAGACTGCCACTGAATTTGAAATAATAATTCCAGTCAAAGTGTCTATTAAATTTAATTTTGCAATTATTACATAGCTTGGCACATATGTTGTTGCAGCAGGAAGCATATAAGTCAAAAGAATCCCTTTAAACATCATGCCTCTTAGTTTAAAGGAAAATCTGTACATGCCATATGCAAGTAAAACCCCTGTGATAATTTGAAGAATTACTATTATAATTGATGTGACAATTGAATTTATAATATATAAATCAAAAGGTGCTAAATTTAATGCTCCAAGAAAATTCCTAAAGTCTAAAAAATCTGGTATAAAGCTAAGGGGCTTTCGCATAATTGATTCAGTAGTTTTAAAGGAATTTGAAATCATCCACATAAGTGGAAAAAATGTTATTATTGATAAAAATATAAGCACAAGGTGTCTCGCTATTTTTTTCATCATGCCTCCAACTTCTTTCTCATA
>NZ_UATM01000005.1 GCF_900454685.1 Peptoniphilus harei
TTTTTTTATATCTTTTAAAATAGTTTAAATCTATTTGATATTTTGTCCGATTGGTTAGTGAATATTAATTAAAGGAATGTAAGGATCCTATGAGTAGAAAATTATTAGACGTTTTAAAAATATGAAAAAAACAATAAAATAAGTGGTGGAATATATCACAAACTCCAAGTTGAATTCACTTACAACTCTAATCACATAGAAGGAAGCAAGTTGACTGAAGACCAAACTAGGATGATATTTGAAACCAACACCCTTGGTGTCAATGAATCAGTAAATGTCGATGACATTATAGAAACCTTAAATCATTTTCAATCAATTGATAAGGTCATAGATTCCTACGACGAAGAATTGACAGAAGCTTATATAAAAGACCTTCACAAGGCTTTAAAAGCTGGCACAAGTGACTCCAAGCTAGATTGGTTTAGGGTTGGAGATTATAAGGCTTATCCAAATGAAGTTGGTGGAAATGAAACGACTTCGCCTGAAGATGTGCCACATGAAATGAAAAAACTTCTAGATTCTTACAATGAGAAGAAAGAGAAAAGACTTGAAGATATAATTGACTTCCACTATAGGTTTGAAAAAATTCATCCTTTCCAAGATGGGAATGGTAGAGTCGGAAGGCTTATTATTTTTAAAGAGTGTCTCAAGTATGACTTTGTTCCCTTTATAATTAGCGAAGACTTAAAATTTTTCTATTATAGGGGACTTGCAGAATACAAAAAAGAAAGAGGATTCTTGGTAGAAACTTGTCTTTCAGCACAAGATAGGTTTAAGGCATATTTAGATTATTTTAAAATCGATTATAGAGACTAAAAGAAAATTTTATAAAAAAGAAAGATAGCTAGAAAATTTAATCTAGCTATCTTTTTTTTATGTTTTTATCTTATGTTATTAAAAACTTTTTCCATGGGTTTAAAAACCACAAGGACTATGACAGATGAAACTGCAATTTGAATTAGGTTGCCTGGTATTGACGCAAGGGGTGCGACAAGTGAAGACAAGATAAAAATTTCTCCTATGTAGTAAACCACAACTTTTACAAGGGCAACAAGTATAAAAGATGTAATTAAACTTTTAAGATTGTGCTTCTTGTAGTTCATCTTGTTTAAGATGTAGCCCATGATTAGGGCTGAGATCACAGTCATTGGTGACCAAAGATCCATCCACTTGTTAAGTCAAATAGGCCCATGCCCAAAGCTCCTGCTGTCATGCCCACTCTCTTGTCAAAAAATATGGCAGCCAAGAAGAAGGGGACATTGCCCAAGTGAATCAGGCCTCCGTTGGGGGAGAAGGGGAGTTGGATTTTTACCAGCCAAGTGAATACATATACAAGTGCAATAAAATAGTGAAGTGATGACAAGGTCTCTGACCTTAAAATTTTTCATGAGTGCTCCTTTCACATTTTTTTAAAAATAATTTAGAATTATTTTACCAGAAATTGTCATATAAATAAAGAGCAAGGTCGACAATACGGCCTTGCTTTAAAAATTTTAATTTATAAACTTTTTGTAAAATTAATTTTTAAATTATGAAGGCACCCTTCTCATCAATATCAAGAAGTCTTACTTCATAAGAATTTGAAAGCTTATCTAATTTATTTTTGATTTGGTCTTCTGAAGTATTGTCGTCTGCCTTTAAGACCACCATAATAGTGGATCCGGCACCACTTAGGTAGTGGCCAAGTGCTTCTGAATCATCAATAATTTTTTCAATATCATCGATTTCTGGAATTAATTTTAACCTGTAAGGCTCGTGAATTTTATCATCAAGGGCAACTTTTAAGTTTTCTTCATTGCCAGAGATTAATGACAAGATTACCATGGAAAGTCTTGAAAGGTTAAAGACAGCATCTTCCTTTGAGTAAGTCTTTGGCAAGGCATCTCTTGCTTCTTTTGTTGGAAGTTTGAAGTCAGGAATTATTGCCAAGAATTTAAAATTATTTGAAACTTCAAATTCTTCTAGGTAAACTTGATCATCCTTTAGGATTGATGCCACAGCATTGCCAAAAATTGCTGGAGCTACATTGTCTGGGTGGCCTTCCATCTTTGTTGCAAGTTTCAAAATTTCCTTCTTGTCAAAGTCTCTCTTCATGACATCAAAGGCAGCCATGATCCCCATGACAATGCAGGAAGCTGATGATCCAAGACCACGAGAAAGTGGAACATTGGTGTCCACATTAAAGTCCACAGGAAGGGCTTCCTCTCCATAGAAGTCAAAGGCATACTTGTAGGCCTTGTAGATTAAATTTGAATTTATATTATTTTCAAATTCATTTTTGTCATCACTTAACTTAAACTCACAAGTGTTGGCAAGGTCAAGGGCAAGACCAAGGACGTCAAAGCCAGGTCCAAGGTTGGCTGAAGTGGCTGGGACGGAAATTCTCTTGCCACGTCTTGCAAATTTTAAGACCTCTTCTTCAATTTCATTTTTAAGAATTTTTGTCTTGTGAAGAATTTTTTTATTTTTTAATTTTTTAATTTCAGATGGAATCTTAACTCCAGTTTTTTCGTGAAGGATATCAATATTTTCAAACTCATCATCTGAAAGATTTTCCCCTAAAGCTCCTAAGACTGTAGAAGAAAACTTGTAGGGACTTGCTGTTGATAAGATTACTGTCTTATGAAGTCCAAGCTTGTCTACATATTTTTTGCAACTCCTGTGTGGGGATCCATCAAATAATTTTCTTCTTCAAAGACCTTCTTAATAGTTTCCCTTGTCTCATCTTCCTTGGCAAACCACACAAGAATTCATGGAAGTCGCTCTTAAATTCAAAGAGACCCTTGTCTTTTAAGTCAGCCATTTTTTCTTTAACGACTTCATCAGATGACTTGTGGAAGATTAGTCTTTCAAGGTTTGATGAAACCAAGATGTCCATGGAAGGAGAAATTGTCTTTACAAGGTCCTGTTGGCATCGTATCTTCCACTAGTGAAAAAGTCTGTCAAAACATTGTTATCATTTGATGCAATGACAAGATTGTCTATTGGAAGTCCATTTCCTTTGCGTAATATCCCGCCAAGATGTCTCCAAAGTTTCCCGTAGGAACACAGTAGGAGATTTTTTCTCCGCCACTTATTTTTTTATTCTTGACTAAGTTGCGTAGGAATAAAATAGTAGATGATTTGGGGAAGGAGCCTGCCAATGTTTATGGAGTTGGCAGAAGAAAGATAAATATTTTCCTCTTTAAGCTCTTCTTTTATCTTTTCATCGTTAAATATTTTTTTCACAGCAGATTGGGCATCGTCGAAGTTGCCATCAATGGAAATAACCTTGAATTTAAAGATCCTGTTGTATCCATTTGGGCCTTTTGGATGGAACTCACACCTTCTGTTGGGTATAAGACCAAGATGTCAATGTCTTCTGTGTTGTAAAAACCTTCTAGGGCAGCCTTACCTGTGTCGCAGATGTTGCAGTCAAAATAAGGGTTTTGTCCTTGATACCAAGAGATTTTTTTGGCTAGGCCAAGAGGTTTGGAAGAAGGCAAAGTGCAAAGTCCTTAAAGGCAGAAGTCCTGCCATGATAAAGTTCCAGGTAAAAATCCTTTTGGTAAGAAACTTTTGCAATTTCATCTTCAAAGGATGCGTAGGATTTTTCTATAAGCCCTAAACAGTCGTCCTTGTCAAAGTCTGTGAGATAAAGTGAAAGAATTTTGTGGGCCAAGTCTGTGTAAGACAGGTCCAAGTTCTCCATTATGTCAAGGCAGGGAAGGATTCTGGGACAAAGAGACCGCCGTCTTCAGAGATTCCTTTGACAATGGCTTCTCTGCCAGAAATTTTAAATTTGAATTTCTTGTTGATAAAAATTTCATAAATCCTCCTCAATTTCTGCCAAGAAAACTTTGTCGAGATTACCAAGGGAAGCTCTCAAGTTATCAAGGGAAACTTTTTTTGTAATTATTAGGTGTTCGTCATTTATAATTTTTTCTTCTTCTATTAAGTCTTTTAGTTCAGGAGAGACTTCAGAAGTCCTCACATAAAATTTGTTTTCCAATTATTTTCAACTTCATAGGAATTTCCTGCGTCATAAAAAGTTTTTATTTCTCTTTTTGGCAAGGATTCTCAAAAGGTCACGCATAACTGCATCGGCAGTTTCAAGCTTGCCTGCTCCAGGACCTTGATTCGTAGGAAGTGAAGTTTCTCCCCAGACCTTAACTCCGTTAGTTCCACCAAAAGTTTTGCAAAAAATTATCCCTAACAAAAGTAGGAATCACAGAAATATTTATCTTATCATTTGCTAGTTCTGACTTGGCAAGGACCCTAATGGAGTAGCCTCTTTCTTTTGCAAAATCAAAATCAGCTTTCTTTACATTTTCAATGCCAAAAGTAAAAATCTCATCTTCATTGATATTTGAATTGTAAATAAGAGAAGATAAAATTCTTATCTTTCTCATGGCATCAAAGCTCCAACATCAGCAGTAGGATCTGCTTCTGCATAGCCAAGCTCTTGGGCTTCTTTTAAGACCTCGTCATAGGATGAGCCTTCAACTTCCATCTTTGAAAGGATGTAGTTGGAAGTTCCATTTAAAATTCCTTGGATCTTATTCATTTCGCTGAGAAGGCCTCTTCCATTAGAGGATGGATTACTGGGATTGCACCAGCAACTGCAGCTTCATAAGAAAAATAAATATTTTTTTTCTCTTGCAAGTTCATTTAACTCTTCAAAGTATTTTGAAACTACGGCTTTGTTGGCAGTTACAATATTTTGCCAGCTTCCATTAATTTAACAATTCTCTCATAAGTTTCTTCAAGACTTGAAGTCACATCAATAACTGTATCCACATCAGAATTTAAAATTTCGTCAAAATCATCTGTGAAGGCAAGGTCACCATCAAGGGGAGACCTTTTTTTATTTTTATTTCTAATTAAAACTTTTTCAATTTTTATATCAAAATTATTTTTTAAGAGGGACTCCCTCTTCTTGTATAAAATTTCTTCGACACCTGTCCCACAGTGCCAAAGCCCATTATTGCAATTTTCAACTTAAACCTCCAAGACTTTTAGCAATTTGCACTGCGTTAGTTGCAGCTCCCTTCCTAGTTGTCAGCACAAGACCAAAGGTTTAGGCCAGTGAAGTCTCTAAATCTTTTTAAAAGAAACAGAAACAACATCAAAAAATAATTTTGATATAAAAATTGAAAAAGTTTTAATTAGAAATAAAAAAAAAAAAGGTCTCCCTTGATGGTGACCTTGCCTTCACAGATGATTTGACGAAATTTTAAATTCTGATGTGGATACAGTTATTGATGTGACTTCAAGTCTTGAAGAAACTTATGAGAGAATTGTTAAATTAATGGAAGCTGGCAAAAATATTGTAACTGCCAACAAAGCCGTAGTTTCAAAATACTTTGAAGAGTTAAATGAACTTGCAAGAGAAAAAATATTTATTTTTCTTATGAAGCTGCAGTTGCTGGTCAATCCCAGTAATCCATCCTCTAATGGAAGAGGCCTTCTTCAGCGAAATGAATAAGATCCAAGGAATTTTAAATGGAACTTCCAACTACATCCTTTCAAAGATGGAAGTTGAAGGCTCATCCTATGACGAGTCTTAAAAGAAGCCCAAGAGCTTGGCTATGCAGAAGCAGATCCTACTGCTGATGTTGGAGGCTTTGATGCCATGAGAAAGATAAGAATTTTATCTTCTCTTATTTACAATTCAAATATCAATGAAGATGAGATTTTTACTTTTGGCATTGAAAATGTAAAGAAAGCTGATTTTGATTTTGGCAAAAGAAAGAGGCTACTCCATTAGGGTCCTTGCCAAGTCAGAACTAGCAAATGATAAGATAAATATTTCTGTGATTCCTACTTTGTTAGGATAATTTCTTTGCAAAAACTTTTGGTGGAACTAACGGAGTTAAGGTCTGGGGAGAAAACTTCACTTCCTACGAACTCAAGGGTCCTGGAGCAGGCAAGCTTGAAACTGCCGATCAGTTATGCGTGACCTTTTGAGAATCCTTGCAAAAAGAGAAATAAAAACTTTTTATGACGCAGGAAATTCCTATGAAGTTGAAAATAATTTGGAAAACAAATTTTATGTGAGGACTTCTGAAGTCTCTCCTGAACTAAAAGACTTAATAGAAGAAGAAAAAATTATAAATGACGAACACCTAATAATTACAAAAAAAGTTTCCCTTGATAACTTGAGAGCTTCCCTTGGTAATCTCGACAAAGTTTTCTTGGCAGAAATTGAGAGGATTTATGAAATTTTTATCAACAAGAATTCAAATTTAAAAATTTCTGGCAGAGAAGCCATTGTCAAAGGAATCTCTGAAGACGGCGGTCTCTTGTCCCAGAATCCTTCCCTGCCTTTGACATAATGGAGAACTTGGACCTGTCTTACACAGACTTGGCCCACAAAATTCTTTCACTTTATCTCACAGACTTTGACAAGGACGACTTGTTAGGGCTTATAGAAAAATCCTACGCATCCTTTGAAGATGAATTGCAAAAGTTTCTTACCAAAAGGATTTTTACCTGGAACTTTATCATGGCAGGACTTCTGCCTTTAAGGACTTTGCACTTTGCCTTCTTCCAAACCTCTTGGCCTATGCCAAAAATCTCTTGGTATCAAGGACAAAACCCTTATTTTGACTGCAACATCTGGCGACACAGGTAAGGCTGCCCTAGAAGGTTTTACAACACAGAAGACATTGACATCTTGGTCTTATACCCAACAGAAGGTGTGAGTTCCATCCAAAAGGCCCAAATGGATACAACAGGATCTTTAAATTCAAAGGTTATTTCCATTGATGGCAACTTCGACGATGCCCAATCTGCTGTGAAAAAAATATTTAACGATGAAAAGATAAAAGAAGAGCTTAAAGAGGAAAATATTTATCTTTCTTCTGCCAACTCCATAAACATTGGCAGGCTCCTTCCCCAAATCATCTACTATTTTTATTCCTACGCAGACTTAGTCAAGAATAAAAAAATAAGTGGCGGAGAAAAAATCTCCTACTGTGTTCCTACGGGAAACTTTGGAGACATCTTGGCGGGATATTACGCAAAGGAAATGGGACTTCCAATAGACAATCTTGTCATTGCATCAAATGATAACAATGTTTTGACAGACTTTTTCACTAGTGGAAGATACGATGCCAACAGGGACCTTGTAAAGACAATTTCTCCTTCCATGGACATCTTGGTTTCATCAAACCTTGAAAGACTAATCTTCCACAAGTCATCTGATGAAGTCGTTAAAGAAAAAATGGCTGACTTAAAAGACAAGGGTCTCTTTGAATTTAAGAGCGACTTCCATGAATTCTTGTGTGGTTTTGCCAAGGAAGATGAGACAAGGGAAACTATTAAGAAGGTCTTTGAAGAAGAAAATTATTTGATGGATCCCCACACAGGAGTTGCAAAAAATATTGTAGACAAGCTTGGACTTCATAAGACAGTAATCTTATCAACAGCAAGTCCCTACAAGTTTTCTTCTACAGTCTTAGGAGCTTTAGGGAAATCTTTCAGATGATGAGTTTGAAAATATTGATATCCTTCACGAAAAAACTGGAGTTAAGATTCATCTGAAATTAAAAATTAAAAAATAAAAAAATTCTTCACAAGACAAAAATTCTTAAAAATGAAATTGAAGAAGAGGTCTTAAAATTTGCAAGACGTGGCAAGAGAATTTCCGTCCCAGCCCTTCAGCCAACCTTGGACCTGGCTTTGACGTCCTTGGTCTTGCCCTTGACCTTGCCAACACTTGTGAGTTTAAGTTAAGTGATGACAAAATGAATTTGAAAATAATATAATTCAAATTTAATCTACAAGGCCTACAAGTATGCCTTTGACTTCTATGGAGAGGAAGCCCTTCCTGTGGACTTTAATGTGGACACCAATGTTCCACTTTCTCGTGGTCTGGATCATCAGCTTCCTGCATTGTCATGGGGATCATGGTGCCTTTGATGTCATGAAGAGAGACTTTGACAAGAAGGAAATTTTGAAACTTGCAACAAAGATGGAAGGCCACCCAGACAATGTAGCTCCAGCAATTTTGGCAATGCTGTGGCATCAATCCTAAAGGATGATCAAGTTTACCTAGAAGAATTTGAAGTTTCAAATAATTTTAATTCTTGGCAATAATTCCTGACTTCAAACTTCCAACAAAAAGAAGCAAGAGATGCCTTGCCAAAGACTTACTCAAAGGAAGATGCTGTCTTTAACCTTTCAAGACTTTCCATGGTAATCTTGTCATTAATCTCTGGCAATGAAGAAAACTAAAAGTTGCCCTTTGATGATAAAATTCACGAGCCTTACAGGTTAAAATTAATTCCAGAAATCGATGTATTGAAAAAATTATTGGTGATTCAGAAGCACTTGCCACTACCTAAGTGGTGCCGGATCCACTATTATGGTGGGTCTTAAAGGCAGACGACAATACTTCAGAGACCAAATCAAAAATAAATTAGATAAGCTTTCAAATTCTTTGAGTAAGACTTCTTGATATTGATGAGAAGGGTGCCTTCATAATTTAAAAATTAATTTTACAAAAAGTTTATAAATTAAAATTTTTAAAGCAAGGCCGTATTGTCGACCTTGCTCTTTATTTATATGACAATTCTGGTAAAATAATTCTAAATTATTTTAAAAAATGTGAAAGGAGCACTCATGAAAATTTAAGGTCAGAGACCTTGTCATCATTCACTATTTATTGCACTTGTATATGTATTCACTTGGCTGGTAAAAATCCAACTCCCCTTCTCCCCCAACGGAGGCCTGATTCACTTGGGCAATGTCCCCTTCTTCTTGGCTGCCATATTTTTTGACAAGAGAGTGGGCATGACAGCAGGAGCTTTGGGCATGGGCCTATTTGACTTAACAAGTGGATGGATTCTTTGGTCACCAATGACTGTGATCTCAGCCCTAATCATGGGCTACATCTTAAACAAGATGAACTACAAGAAGCACAATCTTAAAAGTTTAATTACATCTTTTATACTTGTTGCCCTTGTAAAAGTTGTGGTTTACTACATAGGAGAAATTTTTATCTTGTCTTCACTTGTCGCACCCCTTGCGTCAATACCAGGCAACTAATTCAAATTGCAGTTTCATCTGTCATAGTCCTTGTGGTTTTTAAACCCATGGAAAAAGTTTTTAATAACATAAGATAAAACATAAAAAAAGATAGCTAGATTAAATTTTCTAGCTATCTTTCTTTTTTTATAAAATTTTCTTTTAGTCTCTATAATCGATTTTAAAAATAATCTAAATATGCCTTAAACCTATCTTGTGCTGAAAGACAAGTTTCTACCAAGAATCCTCTTTCTTTTTTGTATTCTGCAAGTCCCCTATAATAGAAAAATTTTAAGTCTTCGCTAATTATAAAGGGAACAAAGTCATACTTGAGACACTCTTTAAAATAATAAGCCTTCCGACTCTACCATTCCCATCTTGAAAGGATGAATTTTTTTCAAACCTATAGTGGAAGTCAATTATATCTTCAAGTCTTTTCTCTTTCTTCTCATTGTAAGAATCTAGAAGTTTTTTCATTTCATGTGGCACATCTTCAGGCGAAGTCGTTTCATTTCCACCAACTTCATTTGGATAAGCCTTATAATCTCCAACCCTAAACCAATCTAGCTTGGAGTCACTTGTGCCAGCTTTTTAAAGCCTTGTGAAGGTCTTTTATATAAGCTTCTGTCAATTCTTCGTCGTAGGAATCTATGACCTTATCAATTGATTGAAAATGATTTAAGGTTTCTATAATGTCATCGACATTTACTGATTCATTGACACCAAGGGTGTTGGTTTCAAATATCATCCTAGTTTGGTCTTCAGTCAACTTGCTTCCTTCTATGTGATTAGAGTTGTAAGTGAATTCAACTTGGAGTTTGTGATATATTCCACCACTTATTTTATTGTTTTTTTCATATTTTAAAACGTCTATAATTTTCTACTCATAGGATCCTTACATTCCTTTAATTAATATTCACTAACCAATCGGACAAAAATATCAAATAGATTTAAACTATTTTAAAAGATAAAAAAAATTTAATCTAAAAATTATCTTGGATAATAACTTCCCTATTTTTATTTATGTCCTCGGCCTTCTTTAGCATTCTCTCAAGGTCTTCCTCGTCAAAATCGTAAACAGAGTTACAGAAGTAGCAATTCACTTCTGCCTTCTTGTCTTCTTCTAGAATTTT
>NZ_UATM01000034.1 GCF_900454685.1 Peptoniphilus harei
TAGTACAGATAAAGACATCTATTGGATTTTGGGATTTTAGTGAGCTTGTATCAGTAAATGAAGAAAAACTGAGAGAAGTAATGGGACTTTGAGATAGATGATGATGGCAACTTCTATGATCCATTATCTAAGATATGGATTTAGACGGAATAATAGATAGAAATGATGCTGATTTTAGAGATAGTAAAGTGCAGGAAATAGGAGATTTTGAAATGAAAGAAAAAACATCTATTATGGATAAATTAAAGGATATAGGGAGAATTTAGCAGTAAATAATAATATAAAAGAATAAATAATAGTAGTGAACCATGTGGCAGATAAAACTTTAAATGATATTATTAGAGGAAAAAGAATATGGAATTTGATAGAGATAGATTTAATGAATTTATTTCAAGAAAATTTTTCTTTTGATGGTGCTACTCAGAGAATAATTAACAATATAGTTGAATATGGAATTAAAAATTTTGCCACTTCAGAAGATAAATTAGTTGAATTTATTCAGACTACAATTGATGATCCAACAGTTGAAGAAATCAAACAATTTATTATTAGTGATGAGAAAGAAGAAGAAATAAAAGATTTCACAGATGAGATGGATAAAAAAAATAAAAGGAGGAATAGCAATGAATATAAAAAAGGGAAATGTAATTGAAACTGAATTTGGAGACACTATGGTACTGGATGTGAAAGATAATCAAGCGACCTTATTTGACGGAAATCAATTTATTTTAGCCACAGGAGTAGAATTTAATAAAGAAAGTGGAAAGTATGAATGGGATTCTGTTAGATATGCAAGTGATATAACAATAGCAAATATGGAAAATACAAATTTTGAAAGCATGAAGAATACAATAGATTTTTTAGCAGAATATAATCATAAAGAATTTGTAAAAGGTATTATATCTCTTGAAACAGGAGTAGAAAATGAAAATGTTCTTAATAATGCCTATGATAATTATATGAACGATTCAGTTATGGGGCTTATTGATGAGAAGTTTATTGAATATATAGACGAAGAAGAGTTAAAAGAAAACTTAGAAGTTAATCAAGAACAAGGAGATAAAGAGATGAAAGATATAGATAATAAAGAGAAGGATACATTAAATATAGATGGAAATATAGCAACTGATATAGAAATTAAAGATTTAAAATCAAAAGATGGGAGGGACTTTAAAGTAGCCTCCTTTTCTATTGCTGAAAATGACAAGGAAGGAAATGCAAAATTCATCAGCTGCTACGCCTATAATGACAAAATCAATCAAGTAAAAAATTTGAAAAAGGAGATTTTGTACACCTATTTGGCAAAGAAAGAAAAGTATGGGAAAGGATAATAAGGAATACACAAATCTAAAAGTATACTCTGCAAAGTTATTAAAAGCTAAAGAGCATACTAAAGCAAAAGCATCAACACTAGGAAAATTAAAGGAATTTAAGACTAAAGGGGATATGAAAGTGGATGAAAAGAAGAAAAAGGATAATAGCATAGAAAGGTAAAAGATTATAGGGGGCAGGTTTTAGGATTGCCTTTATTTTTTTGATAAGTTTGCAATATCGGTTATACATTAATATTCTTAATATAATAATGTATAAACATAACAACAAGTTTAAATCAAAAAACTATTAGTAGATAATTTAAAATTAATCAGCAATGATCATTAATTTTCATATATGTAATTTTATTTTTGCAATTGATATTAATATATATGATAAAATTTCAAAGTTTTCGAAATTACGTAAACTTAACAGAATTAGAAAATTGTCCTTGAAATAAACTTTTAGAAGAATCGATTATTCAATATCGTAAATATAGAAAAATAAGACAAAAGTAAGCTGACAAAAATAAGATTAAATAATATTATAAAGACAGTACAACAAAAGTTGTATTTGCGTTGTTTACTAAGATTTAGAAAGGAGAACTTTTATGAAATCAGTTAATGAAGTGAAACTTTGGACGGAAGTTGAAATTGAAGAGCTTGAAGAAAGAGAAGAATATATTTCTTGTTTGTGTTGTTGGAGAATTTAGTATAATTTAACGTTTTTAGCTTTAAAGTTGTGAAACTTAATTAGTGAACAACGCAAAAAAATATGGCGGTGTTGTTATTATTAATGGCATCGCCATAATACTACACATTAGGAGGACTAAACATGGCTATATTAACAAAATATATTTCGTTTTATAATATTAACGAAGAAAATGAATTGATGGGAATGCACTTTCTGGTGCTATTGATATTATAGATTCGGAAACGAAATCTATAATTCATAAGTTTAGTGAACAAGATAACATTAAAGCTTTGAATGCTAGAGAAAAAAATATATATGATTCTTTGAAGAAAAGAGGATATATATTTGAAGATAGAAATCATGAGTTAAATGAGATGAAACGACAAATGAAAATTCATGAATATTTATGTGATATATCTGTGATTCATGTTATTTGTCCTACTATGTTTTGTAATATGAATTGTGTATATTGTTTTGAACCTTCTAAGGTTAGAAATCAACAAAAAGTTATTAGTGATAATCAATGTCAGTCTATTTGTGATTTTATATATAAAGTAAAAGAGAATAAACCAAATATAAAGCATCGAATTCAATTATTCGGGGGAGAACCTATTCTTCCTATTACCAAAGATATAAATATTAAAATTTTGTCGTTTGCTGAAAAAAATAATATTCCAGTTAGTATAATAACAAATGGAAGTCATGTGGAAAACTACATAAATATTTTTAAAAGATTTGAAAAATACGATAGATTCCGTACAGATAACTATTGACGGAATTAAATTAATTCATGATTCTAGAAGAGTTTATAAAAATGGTAAAGGAACATTTGACGATATAGTTAATGGATTGGATTTTATTAGTAAATACTAAAATTAGGGCTATCTATCCATTTTTTTTGATTTTAAAAAATTTCAAGCTCTTTTAAGTAGTTAATATTATACTGATTTATATTAACTCTTAAATTTATTTGCCTTATTTTAGTATTTACTAATAAATCCAATCCATTAACTATATCGTCAAATGTTCCTTTACCATTTTTATAAACTCTTCTAGAATCATGAATTAATTTAATTCCGTCAATAGTTATCTGTACGGAATCTATCGTATTTTCAAATCTTTTAAAAATATTTATGTAGTTTTCCACATGACTTCCATTTGTTATTATACTAACTGGAATATTATTTTTTTCAGCAAACGACAAAATTTTAATATTTATATCTTTGGTAATAGGAAGAATAGGTTCTCCCCCGAATAATTGAATTCGATGCTTTATATTTGGTTTATTCTCTTTTACTTTATATATAAAATCACAAATAGACTGACATTGATTATCACTAATAACTTTTTGTTGATTTCTAACCTTAGAAGGTTCAAAACAATATACACAATTCATATTACAAAACATAGTAGGACAAATAACATGAATCACAGATATATCACATAAATATTCATGAATTTTCATTTGTCGTTTCATCTCATTTAACTCATGATTTCTATCTTCAAATATATATCCTCTTTTCTTCAAAGAATCATATATATTTTTTTCTCTAGCATTCAAAGCTTTAATGTTATCTTGTTCACTAAACTTATGAATTATAGATTTCGTTTCCGAATCTATAATATCAATAGCACCAGAAAGTGCATTCACCATCAATTCATTTTCTTCGTTAATATTATAAAACGAAATATATTTTGTTAATATAGCCATGTTTAGTCCTCCTAATGTGTAGTATTATGGCGATGCCATTAATAATAACAACACCGCCATATTTTTTTGCGTTGTTCACTAATTAAGTTTCACAACTTTAAAGCTAAAAACGTTAAATTATACTAAATTCTCCAACAACACAAACAAGAAATATATTCTTCTCTTTCTTCAAGCTCTTCAATTTCAACTTCCGTCCAAAGTTTCACTTCATTAACTGATTTCATAAAAGTTCTCCTTTCTAAATCTTAGTAAACAACGCAAATACAACTTTTGTTGTACTGTCTTTATAATATTATTTAATCTTATTTTTGTCAGCTTACTTTTGTCTTATTTTTCTATATTTACGATATTGAATAATCGATTCTTCTAAAAGTTTATTTCAAGGACAATTTTCTAATTCTGTTAAGTTTACGTAATTTCGCAAAACTTTGAAATTTTATCATATATATTAATATCAATTGCAAAAATAAAATTACATATATGAAAATTAATGATCATTGCTGATTAATTTTAATTATCTACTAATAGTTTTTTGATTTAAACTTGTTGTTATGTTTATACATTATTATATTAAGAATATTAATGTATAACCGATATTGCAAACTTATCAAAAAAATAAAGGCAATCCTAAAACCTGCCCCCTATAATCTTTTACCTTTCTATGCTATTATCCTTTTTCTTCTTTTCATCCACTTTCATATCCCCTTTAGTCTTAAATTCCTTTAATTTTCCTAGTGTTGATGCTTTTGCTTTAGTATGCTCTTTAGCTTTTAATAACTTTGCAGAGTATACTTTTAGATTTGTGTATTCCTTATTATCCTTTCCCATACTTTTCTTTTCTTTGCCAAATAGGTGTACAAAATCTCCTTTTTTCAAATTTTTTACTTGATTGATTTTGTCATTATAGGCGTAGCAGCTGATGAATTTTGCATTTCCTTCCTTGTCATTTTCAGCAATAGAAAAGGAGGCTACTTTAAAGTCCCTCCCATCTTTTGATTTTAAATCTTTAATTTCTATATCAGTTGCTATATTTCCATCTATATTTAATGTATCCTTCTCTTTATTATCTATATCTTTCATCTCTTTATCTCCTTGTTCTTGATTAACTTCTAAGTTTTCTTTTAACTCTTCTTCGTCTATATATTCAATAAACTTCTCATCAATAAGCCCATAACTGAATCGTTCATATAATTATCATAGGCATTATTAAGAACATTTTCATTTTCTACTCCTGTTTCAAGAGATATAATACCTTTTACAAATTCTTTATGATTATATTCTGCTAAAAAATCTATTGTATTCT
Organism: Peptoniphilus harei; assembly: GCF_900454685.1. GTDB lineage: Bacteria > Bacillota > Clostridia > Tissierellales > Peptoniphilaceae > Peptoniphilus_A > Peptoniphilus_A harei. The sequence goes on from NZ_UATM01000034.1 coordinate 5,019, forward strand.
TCATGCTTTCAAAATTTGTATTTTCCATATTTGCTATTGTTTTTATATCACTTGCATATCTAACAGAATCCCATTCATACTTTCCACTTTCTTTATTAAATTCTACTCCTGTGGCTAAAATAAATTGATTTCCGTCAAATAAGGTCGCTTGATTATCTTTCACATCCAGTACCATAGTGTCTCCAAATTCAGTTTCAATTACATTTCCCTTTTTTATATTCATTGCTATTCCTCCTTTTATTTTTTTATCCATCTCATCTGTGAAATCTTTTATTTCTTCTTCTTTCTCATCACTAATAATAAATTGTTTGATTTCTTCAACTGTTGGATCATCAATTGTAGTCTGAATAAATTCAACTAATTTATCTTCTGAAGTGGCAAAATTTTTAATTCCATATTCAACTATATTGTTAATTATTCTCTGAGTAGCACCATCAAAAGAAAAATTTTCTTGAATAAATTCATTAAATCTATCTCTATCAAATTCCATATTCTTTTTCCTCTAATAATATCATTTAAAGTTTTATCTGCCACATGGTTCACTATTATTTATTTCTTTTTATATTATTATTTACTGCTAAATTCTCCCTATATCCCTTTAATTTATCCATAATAGATGTTTTTTCTTTCATTTCAAAATCTCCTATTTCCTGCACTTTACTATCTCTAAAATCAGCATCATTTCTATCTATTATTCCGTCTAAATCCATATCTTTAGATAATGGATCATAGAAGTTGCCATCATCATCTATCTCAAGTCCCATTACTTCTCTCAGTTTTTCTTCATTTACTGATACAAGCTCACTAAAATCCAAAATCCAATAGATGTCTTTATCTGTACTAGCTCTTTTAAATCACTTGCATCTAAGGGATCATAGGTGTATTGAAAGCTGTCAATTAGGTTCTTATCTACATAGGTGTTCATCTTGTAATTTATTAAATCTAAACTTACTTGTATTTCATGTTTTTCATCTGGTGTAGTTGTATAAGCTTTCCTATATCTGTTAAGTCAGGAAATATAGTATCAAAGTCCTCTAACCTGTTTTCTTCATCATATTCTCTGTTAAGGAAGTCTATCAATTCTTCCTTTACTTCTTCTAGTAATGGATTATCTTGGCTTATATCTTCACTTTTTCCCATATCTAGTAAATTATTTACTTCTGCAAGTCTTAATGTCTTATCCTTTAAAAGTTCAGCTTGTGGAAATGTCTTTTGTATTTCAATTTTGGCTGTTTGAAATTGCTCTTCTGTATCTTTTAGTTTTGAAATTGTATTTTCTAATCTTTCTGGTAATTTATCTAATACATTATCCATTCTTGTTATATATACCTATTTCATCTGTACCAAACTCTCCTCTATATTCTCCCTTGCCTTTTAATATAAAGTTATATTTATTGAAAAAAGAATCATATTTTTATGGATAAATCAAAATTT
>NZ_UATM01000030.1 GCF_900454685.1 Peptoniphilus harei
TTAATTAAAAACATCAATAATGAAAGTAAAGATATTAAAAGGTTAACAATAGGCATTGTTAATGATGTAGATTGCATAATAAAAGATAACTTAGTCAGCAGAATTAAAGATTTAAACAATGTAATTTTATTAAATGATTGCAATGATAAGAAATTTTTGAAAGATAATTACTTAAGTAGATTTGATCACATTATTTCTGTTAATTTTTTACATCAAATTGAAGACGTTGATCTTTTTCAAAACCTCAAAACTAATGTTAAAAAGAAACGGAAAAATTCATGTAATTGATTTTGGTAAAATGGATCCAATATCTGTACTTACAGCCATATTTTTTCAAGAAAAAATCTTGATGTAGAAACTGAAAAACGTACGCAGTTTTTTTATAAAGTTGATTACATTAAGAAAATAGCCAAAAAATATTTTTTTAAAAATACTATGTTTTTGATAGAAAATAATATTGCTTATTATCTCGAATCAGAAAACTATACAGATCATATTGAGTTGATAAATAACTTAGAAAATGAAATTGGGTTAGATTTCGATAAGAAGATTGTTTTGCTGTCATTGGACTCTTTTAATGTGGATGTCTCTGATAAAACAACAATAAAAGAACAATTAAAAAATTATAATGAAAATTTAGAAGAAATCTTAAAAATAATATGGATGCAAAATTTGGATATAGATATGTAGATAGAAATTCTAATTATTTTAAGCTTGGAGGAAATAGCTTATCTGCAACAAAGCTTCTAGTTGAGATAGAAAGAAGATTAAAATGCAAACTCACATTAAATGAAATTTTTTCAAATCCTGAATTTGAAAAAATGTTAAATTTGATAAATTCAAAACAGTTAGGTATGGAGGTAGTAGAAGGTGAAATATGATAGGAATAATTGGAGCTACTGGAGATATTGGTTCAGAATGTACTAAAATTTTGAATGGTTATGGAATCAAAGATATAAAGTTGGGATATAGAAGAAAAGAAAAAGTTTATAAGAGTAAGAATACTTTTGCATTTATAGATTTGGATGATATAAATACTTGTATTGAGTTTGTTGATGGATGTGACTGTATTATAAACTGTTCAGGGTATTCAGATTCATCAATATTTAATTTAATAGATACAGTTAATAAAAACAAATGTATTCTCATTGACTTAAGTTATTATAATTTCTATGAGAAATCTGTTTTTGAAGGAGGAACAATATATCATGGAGTTGGTTCATCGCCAGGATTAATAGAAGCATTGCCAGTTATTATTTCTAGAGTTTTTGATAAAACCCTTAGTTTTCAAATGTATTACGCCTCTAATGGGGAATTTACTTATAATGCAGCCAAAGAATACTTGAGATATTTAAGTGAAGATGGTTTTTATGCAAGATCAATCTTAAATTCAGGAAAGATAGAACCCTATTTGGCAGGAGATAAAACAATAACATTGCCAATAAGCAGCGAAAGATGGGTGCCATTTCCGTATATTGATAAAAGAACTCTTAAAGTTTGTAGGCAAATAGGTGTGGAAAATGCCATATTCTATATGTGCATAAAGAACGGATATGTTTGCAATTTTTTAAAGAATATTCGTTCTGATAACATTGAAAATATAAATGTAATGGCACAAAAATTAGTGGATTTATCCAATTTGGATAATATTGAAAAAAAAGAATTTGGCGGATTTATCTTAGAGGCAACAGGAATAAAAAATAAAAATACTATAGATGCTAATATGATTTTAAAAAGCATTTCACCAACTAGATTAACGGCTCTAACAGTAGCAGCTGTTTCTATTTTAGCTCTAGAACATGGTAATAAAACTGAAATCAAAGATATGAGTGAGTTTCCTTTATTAAATAGTTTACTTGATAAGATGATGGAAATGGATACAACATTTTATTACAAATTGATGAAAGGAACAAATTTGAAATTGAATAATATCTTTGAAGGAGAAATATAAAATGAAAAAAAGATTGAAAGCCATAGTTTGTGGCACGAATTTTGGAGAATTTTATTTAAAAGCATTAAAGAGTGCCGAATCAGATTTTCAAATTGCAGGTATTATCGGAAGAGGAAGTGAAAGGTCAAAGACACTTTCAAAGAAATATAATGTACCACTGTATTTTAATGTTGAAGAATTGCCATCAGATATAGATTTAGCTTGCGTTATTGTTAGAAGTGAGGGAACAGGTGGGGATGGAACAGAATTGTGCATAGATTTACTAAATAAAGGAATAAACGTAATTCAAGAGCAACCTGTTTATCAAGAACATTTATATAAATGTTATAAGCTAGCAAGAGAGAAAAAACCTTATTTACTTGACTGCAAATCTATATTCAAATTTATCAAATATGCAGAGCTTTGCAGTGTATGCAAAAAAATTAAATATATATTCTAAGTTAGAATATATAAGCGTTTCTTTTTCTACACAATTATCATATGTAGCTTTGGATTTATTAGCTATTTCTGGAATTTTAGGTGATTTGGAGTTGGATAATAATATAATAAAGGGATTAGGCCCATTTGATATATTATATGGAAATATAGGGAAATTACCTATTTTAATAGAATTCAATAATCAATTAAATCCCAAACACCTGATTACAATATGCAATTAATGTATAGTTTTAAACTTTATTATGAAGATGGAGTATTATCGCTAAATGATGCGTATGGAGATGTTGCTTGGCGTCCAAGAACATATTTAAAAGGAGCTAAAGACGATTTAAATATAGGTAAAGAGTCAATCTACAAGGTTTTTGAATTCTTTAAAAGAAACGAGTACTTCAAAATTTTTTCAAACATACTGGATTGATTCAATAACAGCAGAATTGATTAAAATGAAGAAATATATGAATTCAGGCAAACTTGATATTCGTCGAGTAAACAGGGAACTATCAACATCTAAAAAATGGGAAATTTTGCAGAAAAAAAGCAGGATATGCAAGTCTTTATGGAGTCTATAAAAACTTTGCATAATCCCTTTTTTCTGCAAAATTTCCCATTTTTTAGATGTTGATAGTTCCCTGTTTACTCGACGAATATCAAGTTTGCCTGAATTCATATATTTTCTTCATTTTAATCAATTCTGCTGTTATTGAATCAATCCAGTATGTTTGAAAAAATTTTGAAGTACTCGTTTCTTTTAAAGAATTCAAAACCTTGTAGATTGACTCTTTACCTATATTTAAATCGTCTTTAGCTCCTTTTAAATATGTTCTTGGACGCCAAGCAACATCTCCATACGCATCATTTAGCGATAATACTCCATCTTCATAATAAAGTTTAAAACTATACATTAATTGCATATTGTAATCAGGTGTTTTGGGATTTAATTGATTATTGAATTCTATTAAAATAGGTAATTTCCCTATATTTCCATATAATATATCAAATGGGCCTAATCCCTTTATTATATTATTATCCAACTCCAAATCACCTAAAATTCCAGAAATAGCTAATAAATCCAAAGCTACATATGATAATTGTGTAGAAAAAGAAACGCTTATATATTCTAACTTAGAATATATATTTAATTTTTTTGCATACACTGCAAAGCTCTGCATATTTGATAAATTTGAATATAGATTTGCAGTCAAGTAAATAAGGTTTTTCTCTCTTGCTAGCTTATAACATTTATATAAATGTTCTTGATAAACAGGTTGCTCTTGAATTACGTTTATTCCTTTATTTAGTAAATCTATGCACAATTCTGTTCCATCCCCACCTGTTCCCTCACTTCTAACAATAACGCAAGCTAAATCTATATCTGATGGCAATTCTTCAACATTAAAATACAGTGGTACATTATATTTCTTTGAAAGTGTCTTTGACCTTTCACTTCCTCTTCCGATAATACCTGCAATTTGAAAATCTGATTCGGCACTCTTTAATGCTTTTAAATAAAATTCTCCAAAATTCGTGCCACAAACTATGGCTTTCAATCTTTTTTTCATTTTATATTTCTCCTTCAAAGATATTATTCAATTTCAAATTTGTTCCTTTCATCAATTTGTAATAAAATGTTGTATCCATTTCCATCATCTTATCAAGTAAACTATTTAATAAAGGAAACTCACTCATATCTTTGATTTCAGTTTTATTACCATGTTCTAGAGCTAAAATAGAAACAGCTGCTACTGTTAGAGCCGTTAATCTAGTTGGTGAAATGCTTTTTAAAATCATATTAGCATCTATAGTATTTTTATTTTTTATTCCTGTTGCCTCTAAGATAAATCCGCCAAATTCTTTTTTTTCAATATTATCCAAATTGGATAAATCCACTAATTTTTGTGCCATTACATTTATATTTTCAATGTTATCAGAACGAATATTCTTTAAAAAATTGCAAACATATCCGTTCTTTATGCACATATAGAATATGGCATTTTCCACACCTATTTGCCTACAAACTTTAAGAGTTCTTTTATCAATATACGGAAATGGCACCCATCTTTCGCTGCTTATTGGCAATGTTATTGTTTTATCTCCTGCCAAATAGGGTTCTATCTTTCCTGAATTTAAGATTGATCTTGCATAAAAACCATCTTCACTTAAATATCTCAAGTATTCTTTGGCTGCATTATAAGTAAATTCCCCATTAGAGGCGTAATACATTTGAAAACTAAGGGTTTTATCAAAAACTCTAGAAATAATAACTGGCAATGCTTCTATTAATCCTGGCGATGAACCAACTCCATGATATATTGTTCCTCCTTCAAAAACAGATTTCTCATAGAAATTATAATAACTTAAGTCAATGAGAATACATTTGTTTTTATTAACTGTATCTATTAAATTAAATATTGATGAATCTGAATACCCTGAACAGTTTATAATACAGTCACATCCATCAACAAACTCAATACAAGTATTTATATCATCCAAATCTATAAATGCAAAAGTATTCTTACTCTTATAAACTTTTTCTTTTCTTCTATATCCAACTTTATATCTTTGATTCCATAACCATTCAAAATTTTAGTACATTCTGAACCAATATCTCCAGTAGCTCCAATTATTCCTATCATATTTCACCTTCTACTACCTCCATACCTAACTGTTTTGAATTTATCAAATTTAACATTTTTTCAAATTCAGGATTTGAAAAAATTTCATTTAATGTGAGTTTGCATTTTAATCTTCTTTCTATCTCAACTAGAAGCTTTGTTGCAGATAAGCTATTTCCTCCAAGCTTAAAATAATTAGAATTTCTATCTACATCATCTATATCCAAATTTTGCATCCATATTATTTTTAAGATTTCTTCTAAATTTTCATTATAATTTTTTAATTGTTCTTTTATTGTTGTTTTATCAGAGACATCCACATTAAAAGAGTCCAATGACAGCAAAACAATCTTCTTATCGAAATCTAACCCAATTTCATTTTCTAAGTTATTTATCAACTCAATATGATCTGTATAGTTTTCTGATTCGAGATAATAAGCAATATTATTTTCTATCAAAAACATAGTATTTTTAAAAAAAATATTTTTTGGCTATTTTCTTAATGTAATCAACTTTATAAAAAAACTGCGTACGTTTTTCAGTTTCTACATCAAGATTTTTTTCTTGAAAAAATATGGCTGTAAGTACAGATATTGGATCCATTTTACCAAAATCAATTACATGAATTTTTCCGTTTCTTTTTAACATTAGTTTGAGGTTTTGAAAAAAGATTCAACGTCTTCAATTTGATGTAAAAAATTAACAGAAATAATGTGATCAAATCTACTTAAGTAATTATCTTTCAAAAATTTCTTATCATTGCAATCATTTAATAAAATTACATTGTTTAAATCTTTAATTCTGCTGACTAAGTTATCTTTTATTATGCAATCTACATCATTAACAATGCCTATTGTTAACCTTTTAATATCTTTACTTTCATTATTGATGTTTTTAATTAATTTATCTAATAAGCTCTCAGTAAACTCACTTCTAATGCCTAGTTTTGCTGGGGATATTTCATTATCTAAAAGCAAAAGCTC
>NZ_UATM01000026.1 GCF_900454685.1 Peptoniphilus harei
AGATTTAATAAAAAAGATATATGAGGAGGGGCAATGATGGATTCATATGAAAATAAATTAGCATTAAGGGTATCTGGATTAAATAAAAAGAATAAAACAAATGATTTTTCTTTGAAAAATATAAATATTGAAGTACCTTATGGATCTATTGTAGGAAATATAGGAAGAAATGGAGCGGGGAAAAGTACTACTATTTCTTGTATACTTGGAATGTTTCAAAAAGATGAGGGAAAAATAGAGATATTTGGTACTGAAGATTGTAATCAAATAGATATTAAAAAACACATAGGTGTTGTTTTAGATGAGCCAAACTTTTCATTATTATTAACGTCTAATGAGATAAATGAGGTAATGAAATTTAATTACAGTAATTGGGAAGAAGATAGTTTTAAAAATTATTTGAATAGATTTAATTTACCAATAGACAAGAAGACTAAGCAATTTTCATTTGGTATGAAAAAAAAGTTATCGTTGGCTATAGCGTTGTCTCACGAAACAAAACTTCTCATATTAGATGAGATTACTTCAGGTTTAGATCCAGTAAGCAGAGATGAAATACTGGGTATATTGTTGGAATTTATAGAAAACCCAGAAAACTCCGTGTATATATCATCACATATTACAACAGATTTGGAAAAAATAGCTGATTATATAGTTTTTATGGATAATGGCAAAGTCGTGTTGAGTGAAGAAAAGGATGAATTGTTATATAACTATGGGATACTTCGTTGTACTGATAAAGAACTAGAAAAAGTGGAAAAAACGGACATCATTTCATACAGGAAGGAATTTGGAAGGGTAGATATTTTAGTAAAAGATATATCGAAGATAAAGAATAAGTATAAAGAATTTGTTGTGAATAAACCAAATTTTGATGAGATGTTATTAATATTAACAGGGAAGGAGGACTAATATATGAAAGGTTTATTGTTAGAAATATATTACAAAAATATTAAAAACATTTTTATAATGAATGCATTTTTAATTTTAGTATGGATTCTAATAAATTTATTTGCTGACATACAAATGGTTGTTTTTGCGTATTTTGCAGTAGTAATTTTCGCTAACAGTTTGTTGCTTCTTTTATCTCAAAGAAAAGATTATGATTTAAAATTATATAAATATGAATTCATGCTACCAATAAAAAGTAAAAATATAATACTATCAAAATATATAAGTCAAGTAGTTATTATTCTCTTTTCTATATTGATGTTGATTATTTTGAATTATATATCAATCTATCTAGGTAAGAATTATTTTGATTATGGATCTTCAGACTTAATAGCTTTGTTAAATGTTCTATTAGGTATTATTTTGCAACTAGTATCAATCTTCTACTTAGCCATGTACTTTATTGATTTAGAGAAAGGTGATTTGTGGATGGTTTTAGGCTTGATTGGGTCTATAATGCTAGTATCAATAGAAATATTTTACATTAAATAGGCTTGGATTTTCTAAGTCAGGTGGAAATGTTGCACTTTGTGCAATATATTTGATGCTATTTATAACATCATGCGTATTGAACTCAAAAAGAATGGTAAATCTAAAATTAGATACTTAAAATGGAAGATGCTATATCTATATTAGGTTTTATGTATAGAATTAATAAGTAAATATATTAATATTCAGAGCTGCTGGACCTAAAATATGGTCTTGTAGCAAAGAGATAAAAACTTATTGAATTAGAAAATATTAAAACGTGGATATTTTAGGCGATAGAAATTAAAAACTCTATCGTCTTTTTTTATTACAAGAAAGGAGTTATATATGAAAAATTTAGAGCAAATAAGACAAGAGTCAAAAGAAATAAAAGATAAAATTGATGATACAGAAGAAAGATTAAAGCAACTAAAAAATCAAGAAAAGAAGATATTAAAACAAGACATAGTGAAAAGAAGAAAAGAAAGAACTCATAGACTAATCATAAGAGGAGCAATCTTAGAAAGTCTTATAGAAAATACAAAAGAACTAACAGATCAAGAAATAAAAACCTAATTGAAAGATTTATAAAAGAAAATTTAACATCACAAGGAATGATAGTAGATTATGCAATTCATGATGAGAGTCAAGACAAAAATGGGTAATAATTTTATATAAGTTAAAAGTTTTACTAGCTAAGAATAGATTTTTTACGAAAATTGTTACTTGTCCTAAAGCTTGGTAAGGTTCTAATTCTAATGAAGGTGATGGCAAAATTATGAAAGAAAAAATTATTATTAAAAAATTAAAAGAAGATCGCAGAAATGAAATCTACACAAATAGAGGAATTAACCCAATATTCCAGCTAAATCCAAAATCAAAAATTTGATAATTGGGGCAAGCTCCTGGGGAAAAGGTTGAAGAGACTGGTATTTTATTTAATGATAAGAGTGGGGAAATCTTGTCAAATGGTTGGGTATATCAGAAGACGTCCTCCATAGTGAAGACTTTTCTATAATTCCAATGGATTTTATTATCCTGGAAAGGGAAATCGGGCGACAAGGCTCCCAGATCTTTTATTGCAAAAGAATACCATCCACTATTATTAAATGAATTGAAGGATATAAAGTTAACTATTTTGATAGGAGCCTATGCTCAAAAGTTTATTTGAAGGATAATTAAGAAAATTTAACTGAAACAGTAAAATCTTACAAAGAATTTTTGCCAGAATATTTCCCCAATAGTCCACCCAAGTCCTCTAAACAACAGGTGGATAGCAAAAAATCCTTTTTTTAGAGAGGATGTCTTGCCTGAGTTAAAGAAAATGGTAAAAAAGCTGATATAAATTGGTGTTTGTAAAATTTATTGTATAACTTTTTTTATGGTAATGGTCATCAACAAGGAGAGAAATATGAAGCGACTATGATGGAGAAGAACTATTAAACCTAGTGATGCTAGAAGATAAAATTCCAGCAGGAGCAAAATTATATTAATAAAAATTTTATTTATAAAAGTAAAAGGAACTGAGAAAATAAAAAAGCAAAAAAATTGGAACTGAGATAATTTTTTTCTCAGTTCCTTTTACTTTTATAAATAAAATTTTTATTAATATAATTTTGCTCCTGCTGGAATTTTATCTTCTAGCATCACTAGGTTTAATAGTTCTTCTCCATCATAGTCGCTTCATATTTTCTCTCCTTGTTGATGACCATTACCATAAAAAAGTTATACAATAAATTTTTACAAACCACAATTTATATCAGCTTTTTACCATTTTCTTTAACTCAGGCAAACATCCTCTCTAAAAAAAGGATTTTTTGCTATCCACCTGTTGTTTAGAGGACTTGGGTGGACTATTGGGAAATATTCTGGCAAAAATTCTTTGTAAGATTTTACTGTTTCAGTTAAATTTTTCTTAAATTTATCCTTCAAATAAAACTTTTGAGCATAGGCTCCTATCAAAATAGTTAACTTTATATCCTTCAATTCATTTAATAATAGTGGATGGTATTCTTTTGCAATAAAGATCTGGGAGCCTTGTCGCCCGATTTTCCCTTTCCAGGATAATAAAAATCCATTGGAATTATAGAAAAGTCTTCACTATGGAGGACGTCTTCTGATTACCCAACCATTTGACAAGATTTTCCCCACTCTTATCATTAAATAAAATACCAGTCTCTTCAACCTTTTCCCCAGGAGCTTGCCCAATTATCAAAATTTTTGATTTTGGATTTAGCTGGAATATTGGGTTAATTCCTCTATTTGTGTAGATTTCATTTCTGCGATCTTCTTTTAATTTTTTAATAATAATTTTTTCTTTCATAATTTTGCCATCACCTCATTAGAATTAGAACCTTACCAAGCTTTAGGACAAGTAACAATTTTCGTAAAAAATCTATTCTTAGCTAGTAAAACTTTTAACTTATATAAATTATTACCCATTTTTGTCTTGACTCTCATCATGAATTGCATAATCTACTATCATTCCTTGTGATGTTAAATTTTCTTTTATAAATCTTTCAATTAGGTTTTTATTTCTTGATCTGTAGTTCTTTTGTATTTTCTATAAGACTTTCTAAGATTGCTCCTCTTATGATTAGTCTATGAGTTCTTTCTTTTCTTCTTTTCACTATGTCTTGTTTAATATCTTCTTTTCTTGATTTTTTAGTTGCTTTAATCTTTCTTCTGTATCATCAATTTTATCTTTTATTTCTTTTGACTCTTGTCTTATTTGCTCTAAATTTTTCATATATAACTCCTTTCTTGTAATAAAAAAAGACGATAGAGTTTTTAATTTCTATCGCCTAAAATATCCACGTTTTAATATTTTCTAATTCAATAAGTTTTTATCTCTTTGCTACAAGACCATATTTTAGGTCCAGCAGCTCTGAATATTAATATATTTACTTATTAATTCTATACATAAAACCTAATATAGATATAGCATCTTCCATTTTAAGTATCTAATTTTAGATTTACCATTCTTTTTGAGTTCAATACGCATGATGTTATAAATAGCATCAAATATATTGCACAAAGTGCAACATTTCCACCTGACTTAGAAAATCCAAGCCTATTTAATGTAAATATTTCTATTGATACTAGCATTATAGACCCAATCAAGCCTAAAACCATCCACAAATCACCTTTCTCTAAATCAATAAAGTACATGGCTAAGTAGAAGATTGATACTAGTTGCAAAATAATACCTAATAGAACATTTAACAAAGCTATTAAGTCTGAAGATCCATAATCAAAATAATTCTTACCTAGATAGATTGATATATAATTCAAAATAATCAACATCAATATAGAAAAGAGAATAATAACTACTTGACTTTATATTTTTGATAGTATTATATTTTTACTTTTTATTGGTAGCATGAATTCATATTTATATAATTTTAAATCATAAT
>NZ_UATM01000011.1 GCF_900454685.1 Peptoniphilus harei
TACCATGTTAGCTGGTAAGTGAATAAATCTGCTTGATAAGCTTCAACTGGACTCATATTGTCATCAATTTTAAAAGGCAGTGTTGGGAAAGTTGGACATACCATAAAGTCATAATCCTTAACATTCTGTCCATATCTCTTTTAATTAATCCTCTTACTTTTAGAGCCTTATAATAATACTCATCTGCATTATCATTGATAAAATATGTGTACCAATCATAATTCTTCTCTTAACTTCATCACCGAAACCTTCACTTCTTGAAGCACGGTACATTTCTTCTATATTTTCAAAATTCTTATCTGTTCTATGTCCATATCTTATGGAATCAAAGCGGGCCATATTTGACGCAATTTCACCATTAACTAAGATGTTATAAGTTTCAATTGTATGGTTTAACGAGTCGATATCATATTCATCAACTTCAGCACCATTGTCTCTTAAAATTTTTATTGCCTTTTCAAATTCACTTCCAACTCTTTCATTTAAATCCATATCTAAACAAATCTTTGGAATAGCAAATTTTTTGCCCTCTAAGTTTTTAATTGCATCATCAGAAAAATCAAATTCAAAATTTAAGCCAGGGTTCCAACAGAAGTTGCATCTCTTTCGTCTTTACCTTCTATTAAGTAAACATCATTGCAAGGTCTCTAACATCATTTGCAATTACACCTGGTTGATCAAAAGTGTTTGCCATTGATGACATACCAAACCTAGAAATAGAACCGTAAGTAGGTTTCATTCCCACTGTCTTACAGAAACTAGACGGTTGTCTAACTGAACCTCCTGTATCTGATCCAATAGAAATAGCAGCCATATTTGCACTTACAGATGCAGCTGAACCCACCTGAAGAACCACCAGATACTCTTGTAGTATCAAGTGGGTTTTTTGTCACTCCAAAATAGGAAGTTCTTGTTGATGCTCCATGGCAAATTCATCTAAGTTAACCTTACCTAGAATTACACCATCATTATCTTTAATTTTTTAACTAATGTTGCATCATAAGGAGCGATATAATTTTCAAGCATCCTTGATCCACAAGTCATTTTTATATTTTTTACAGAATATTGTCCTTAATTGAAATTGGAACACCTGCAAGTTGAGACATTTCTTCTCTGTTGTGGAATTTTTCATCTACTTCTCTTGCCTTTTTAGAGCCTCTTCTTCTGTCACTGTGATGTAGCATTTATTTCTTTATTTTTTTCCTTAATGCTCTCTAAAAATTCTTTTGTAACTTCTTCACAGGAAAAATCCCTATTTCTATATCCTTGGGCTATCTCCAGGCCTTTAACTTACTAAAAGTCATGAGTCCCTCCTATTCTACAAACTTTATTAGTTTAAAATAACCGTATTTTTTAGTAGCGGCATTTTCTAGTGCCTCTTCTTGAGAAAGAGACTCTCCAGTTTTATCTTCACGAATATTGTTTTCTGTTCCATTGACTTGGAATACTTCTTCAACACCCTCAGTATCAACTTCTTTTATCTTATTTACTAGTTCAATAATTTCATCAAATTTGGTGCAAATTTTTCTAGTTCTTCGTCAGAAAAATCGATTTGAGCAATATTTGCTATATGCCTTATGTCTTCCTTATTCATTTAAACCTCCTACTAAATTATCAAGTTCTTCTAAACTTAAAATTTCTATTTTTAAATCTTCGCCTTATCATACTTAGAGCCTGGATTTTCTCCAACTACAAGGTAGTCAGTATTTTTACTTACAGAACCTGTCACTTTAGCTCCAAGGGATATTAGTTTTTCTTCAAGGTCTTTTCTCGGAATTTCAAGAGTACCTGTTAAGACGAAAGTTTTTTATCAAGGGGCTTAGGCCCACTACTATCATCTTCATAAAGTGGATTAATCCCCAAATCAAATAATTCATTAACTGAGTTAACAATTCTTTCATCGTGGAAAAACTCCACTATTTCTTTAGCCGTTATACTTCCAATATCTCCAATAGAAATAAGCTCATCTCCTTAGAATTTCTTAATTTGTCAAAGGACTTAAAGTAATCAGCTAAGTCTCTGGCAGTTTTTATCCCAACATTAGGTATACCAAGAGCATAAATGAAGTTTGACAATTGAGGATTCTTTGAATTTCAATTGCAGTTAAAAGATTATTTGTCCTCTTTTCTTTAAAACCTTCTATTTTAATTATATCTTCATATCTTAGCTTGTAAACATCGGAATCTCTTTTAAACCTACAGTTCCCATTAACTTTTCTATTGTCTTTTCACTAAAGCCTTCTATATCCATTGCATCTCTAGATGCAAAATGAGTGAACCTTGATACCAGTTGGGGAACACATGATAGTGTATTAGGACAAAATATATGGACACCATCTTGATATAAGTGTGAACCGCAATATGGACAAGTTTTAGGTTTTTCTTTTCAAGAGTTTTATTATAGTCTAAGGGTACCAGAAATTCTGGTAACCTTAAGTTATAATGAAACTCTTGAAAAGAAAAACCTAAAACTTGTCCATATTGCGGTTCACACTTATATCAAGATGGTGTCCATATATTTTGTCCTAATACACTATCATGTGTTCCCCAACTGGTATCAAGGTTCACTCATTTTGCATCTAGAGATGCAATGGATATAGAAGGCTTTAGTGAAAAGACAATAGAAAAGTTAATGGGAACTGTAGGTTTAAAAGAGATTCCCGATGTTTACAAGCTAAGATATGAAGATATAATTAAAATAGAAGGTTTTAAAGAAAAGAGGACAAATAATCTTTTAACTGCAATTGAAAATTCAAAGAATCCTCAATTGTCAAACTTCATTTATGCTCTTGGTATACCTAATGTTGGGATAAAAACTGCCAGAGACTTAGCTGATTACTTTAAGTCCTTTGACAAATTAAGAAATTCTAAGGAAGATGAGCTTATTTCTATTGGAGATATTGGAAGTATAACGGCTAAAGAAATAGTGGAGTTTTCCACGATGAAAGAATTGTTAACTCAGTTAATGAATTATTTGATTTGGGGATTAATCCACTTTATGAAGATGATAGTAGTGGGCCTAAGCCCTTGATAAAAAAACTTTCGTCTTAACAGGTACTCTTGAAATTCCGAGAAAAGACCTTGAAGAAAAACTAATATCCCTTGGAGCTAAAGTGACAGGTTCTGTAAGTAAAAATACTGACTACCTTGTAGTTGGAGAAAATCCAGGCTCTAAGTATGATAAGGCGAGAGATTTAAAATAGAAATTTTAAGTTTAGAAGAACTTGATAATTTAGTAGGAGGTTTAAATGAATAAGGAAGACATAAGGCATATAGCAAATATTGCTCAAATCGATTTTTCTGACGAAGAACTAGAAAAATTTGCACCAAATTTTGATGAAATTATTGAACTAGTAAATAAGATAAAAGAAGTTGATACTGAGGGTGTTGAAGAAGTATTCCAAGTCAATGGAACAGAAAACAATATTCGTGAAGATAAAACTGGAGAGTCTCTTTCTCAAGAAGAGGCACTAGAAAATGCCGCTACTAAAAATACGGTTATTTTAAACTAATAAAGTTTGTAGAATAGGAGGGACTCATGACTTTTAGTAAGTTAAAGGCCTGGGAGATAGCCCAAGGATATAGAAATAGGGATTTTTCCTGTGAAGAAGTTACAAAAGAATTTTAGAGAGCATTAAGGAAAAAAATAAAGAAATAAATGCCTACATCACAGTGACAGAAGAAGAGGCTCTAAAGAAGGCAAGAGAAGTAGATGAAAAATTCCACAACAGAGAAGAAATGTCTCAACTTGCAGGTGTTCCAATTTCAATTAAGGACAATATTTCTGTAAAAAATATAAAAATGACTTGTGGATCAAGGATGCTTGAAAATTATATCGCTCCTTATGATGCAACATTAGTTAAAAAAATTAAAGATAATGATGGTGTAATTCTAGGTAAGGTTAACTTAGATGAATTTGCCATGGGAGCATCAACAAGAACTTCCTATTTTGGAGTGACAAAAACCCACTTGATACTACAAGAGTATCTGGTGGTTCTTCAGGTGGTTCAGCTGCATCTGTAAGTGCAAATATGGCTGCTATTTCTATTGGATCAGATACAGGAGGTTCAGTTAGACAACCGTCTAGTTTCTGTAAGACAGTGGGAATGAAACCTACTTACGGTTCTATTTCTAGGTTTGGTATGTCATCAATGGCAAACACTTTTGATCAACCAGGTGTAATTGCAAATGATGTTAGAGACCTTGCAATGATGTTTAACTTAATAGAAGGTAAAGACGAAAGAGATGCAACTTCTGTTGGAAACCCTGGCTTAAATTTTGAATTTGATTTTTCTGATGATGCAATTAAAAACTTAGAGGGCAAAAATTTGCTATTCCAAAGATTTGTTTAGATATGGATTTAAATGAAAGAGTTGGAAGTGAATTGAAAAGGCAATAAAAATTTTAAGAGACAATGGTGCTGAAGTTGATGAATATGATATCGACTCGTTAAACCATACAATTGAAACTTATAACATCTTAGTTAATGGTGAAATTGCGTCAAATATGGCCGCTTTGATTCCATAAGATATGGACATAGAACAGATAAGAATTTTGAAAATATAGAAGAAATGTACCGTGCTTCAAGAAGTGAAGGTTTCGGTGATGAAGTTAAGAGAAGAATTATGATTGGTACACATATTTTATCAATGGATAATGCAGATGAGTATTATTATAAGGCTCTAAAGTAAGAGGATTAATTAAAAGAGATATGGACAGAATGTTTAAGGATTATGACTTTATGGTATGTCCAACTTTCCCAACACTGCCTTTTAAAATTGATGACAATATGAGTCCAGTTGAAGCTTATCAAGCAGATTTATTCACTATACCAGCTAACATGGTAGGTTCTCCTTCAATTTCACTACCAATGCCAGCAGGCCTAGATGGACTTTCTGTAGGAATAGAATTTACAGGTAAAAGATTTAAGGATAAGGACCTTATTCAAGCATCATTAGCATTTGAAAGGAGTTTAAACAAATGAGATATAAAACAATTGTAGGATTGGAAATTCACGTTGAACTTTCCACTGAGACAAAAGCTTTTTGTTCATGTAAAACTCCTTTGGGGATGAACCGAACACCAATGTGTGTCCAGTATGTTTGGCACTTCCTGGTGGAATGCCAGTTTTAAATAGAAATGTTGTTAACTATACTATTATGGCTGGAACTGCTTTTAATTGTACTATTAATAATAAATCTAAATTTGACAGGAAGAATTATTTTTATCCTGACTTAACAAGGGTTTCCAAATCACACAAAATGATAAACCTATTTGTACTGATGGTTATCTTGAAATTGATACAGATGAAGGAAAGAAAAAATTGGACTTTTCCAAATTCAAATGGAAGAAGATACAGCAAAAAGCCTTCATACAGAAGATAATGAAACACTTATGGACTACAATAGGTGTGGAGTACCTCTAATTGAAATAGTAAGTAAACCGGATATTTCTAGTGGTAAGGAAGCACGTGAGTTTCTTGAAAAATTAAAATCAAACACTTAGGTTCTTAGATATTTCTGACTGTAAATGGAAGAAGGATCACTAAGATGTGACGTTAACGTAAATGTAAAGGACATGGAAACAGGAGAAAAAACTGCTATTACAGAAGTTAAAAATCTTAACTCCTTTAGAGGTGTTGAAAAGGCCATTGATTTTGAAGTAGAAAGACACATTAAGCTTCTTGAAAATCATGAAGATGAAATCAAGACAACAAGAAGATGGGACGACGCGAAAAATGAAACTGTCCTAATGAGAGTTAAGTATACTGCCAATGATTATAGGTTTGCTCCAGAAGGAGACCTTCCGATAGTTCATATTACAGATGAAGAAAAAAAAGAAGTAGTTGACA
>NZ_UATM01000001.1 GCF_900454685.1 Peptoniphilus harei
GCATCAGAAAACAAAACTTTATCTCACCCAGCAAGTGTTGACTCAATAACATCTTGTGAAAACCAAAAGACTTCGTTTCTATGGGTAACTGGGCATCAAGAAAAGCAAGAGAAGTTGTTAAGAACACAGCTAGAATCCTAACTACTGAACTTATGATAGCTGCTCAAGCACTTGACTTCAGAATGGAAATGGAAGACAACAAGTTTGAACTTGGTAAGGGAACAAAAGTTGCTCACGAAGTAATTAGAAAACAAGTTGCAGTAATAGAAGAAGATAAGACAATCGAAATCTACGAAGAACTTGAAAAAGCTCAAGAACTTATTAACACTGGAAAACTTCTTGAAGAAGTAGAAAAAGTTGTAGAACTTTTAATAATAAGGAAAAATCATATATAATATAAAAGGAAAGAAAAAGCTATAAGTAATCTATATTTAGGAGGAAAATTAATTGAAAAGAGTAATGTGTATTCCAAACTATTCTGAAGGTAGAGACCTTGAGAAAGTTGAAAAAATCACTGAATGTTTTAGAGCAAAAGAAAATGTTAAATTAATCGACTACCAACCAGATGCTGACCACAACAGACTTGTTGTTGAAGTAATTGGTGAACCAGAAGCTGTTATCGATGCAGTACTTGAATCTGTAAAGGTTGCTTCTGAAATTATCGATATGTCTAAACACGAAGGAGCTCACCCAAGAATGGGAGCAGTTGACGTTATACCTTTTGTTCCAGTAACAGAAGTTACAACTGAAGATTGTGTTGGATACGCTAATAAAGTTGGTAAAGCTATAGGAGAAATGGGAATTCCTGTTTACCTATATGAAGATGCTGCAACTACTCTGAAAGAAAGAACCTTGCTAAGGTTAGAAAGGGACAATACGAAGCATTCTTCGACAAAATTAAGGAAGAAGAATGGAAACCTGACTTTGGTCCACAAGAAATGAACGCTAAATCAGGTGTTACAGGTGTTGCTGCAAGATTCCACCTAATTGCATTTAACGTAAACTTAAATACTGACAGATTAGAAGTTGCTCAAGCAATTGCTAAAAAAGTTCGTCACATTGGTGGAGGACTAAGATTCGTTAAAGGTATTGGACTTGCTCTAGAAGAAAAAGGCCAAGTTCAAGTATCAATGAACCTTGTTAACTTCGAAAAAACTGCAATTTACCAAGCACTTGAAATGATTAGATCTGAAGCTAAGAGATACGGAGTAAGTGTTGTAAACACAGAACTTATTGGACTTCTTCCACTACAAGCTCTTGTTGATTCAGCAGCTTACTACATGCAAATTGAAGACTTTAAACCAGAACAAGTTCTAGAAACACTTTTAATTGAGGAGTAATAAAATAACATGGGATTTAAAACAGATATACAAATAGCTGACGAAGCTACAATGTTACCTATTGAAGAGGTAGCTGCAAAAATAGGATTTGAAAAGACGATCTTGAACAATATGGTAAATATAAAACTAAGATTTCTTGGGATGCAATTAAGAGAATTGAAGAAAACAATGAAAATGGTAAATTAATTCTTGTTTCTGCTATTTCTCCAACACCAGCAGGTGAAGGTAAGTCAACAGTTTCTATTGGTCTTACTCAAGGTCTTAATAGAATTGGAAAGAAATCTGCCGTAGCACTTCGTGAACCATCTCTTGGACCAGTATTTGGTGTTAAGGGTGGAGCTGCAGGTGGTGGATACTCACAAGTAGTTCCTATGGAAGATATTAACCTTCACTTCACAGGAGACCTTCACGCAATGACAGCTGCAAATAATCTTATTTCAGCTTGTATTGATAACCACATCCACCAAGGAAATGCTTTAAGAATTGACTCTAGACAATCACTTGGAAGAGAGTTATCGACATGAACGACAGATCTCTTAGAAATGTTGTTATTTCTCTTGGTAAAAAAGCTGATGGATTCCCAAGAGAAGACCACTTCATGATAACAGTAGCTTCTGAAATCATGGCAGTTCTTTGTCTAGCAGAAAGCATCGAAGACTTAAAGAACAGAATAGCTAAGATGGTTATAGGATATAATCTTGATGGTAATCCAGTAACAGTTGCTGATCTTGAAATCCAAGGTGCAGTAGCAATGCTTCTTAAAGATGCATTAAAACCAAATATGGTACAAACTCTTGAAAATACACCAGCATTTATTCACGGTGGACCTTTCGCTAACATTGCTCATGGATGTAACTCAATCCTAGCTACTAAACTTGCACTTGCTACAAGTGATTATGCAGTTACAGAAGCTGGATTCGGTGCTGACTTAGGTGCTGAAAAATTCATGGACATTAAATGTAGAAAAGCTGGTCTTGCTCCAGATGCAGTTGTAATTGTTGCTACAATTAGAGCTCTTAAGATGCACGGTGGAGTAGATAAAAAAGAATTAAAAGCTGAAAATATCGAAGCTCTTGAAAAAGGGTTTGCTAACTTAAGACGTCACGTTGAAAATGTTAGAAAATTTGGAGTTCCAGCAATTGTTGCAATTAACAGATTTGCAGACGATACTGAAGGAGAAATTGCAAAATTAGAAGAACTTTGTGCTGAATTAGGAGTTAAGATTTCACTTTGTGAATGTTTCGCTAAGGGTGGCGAAGGTGCTGAAGATCTTGCACATAAAGTTGTTGAACTTATTGATGAAGAAAAAACTAACTTCAAGCCACTTTATGATGAAAATGACAGCATTGTTGATAAAGTAAACACAATTGTTAAAGAAATCTACAGAGGGTAGACAAGCTAACTTTACAACAGCTGCTAAAAAACAAGTTAAGAAACTTGAAGAAATGGGTCTTGACAAACTTCCTATCTGTATTGCTAAGACACAATTCTCATTCACTGATGATAAGAATATAGTTGGAGCACCTACAGACTTTGATATTGAAATTCAAGATGTAAGAGTTTCTGCAGGAGCAGGCTTCATAGTTGTTCAAACTAACATCATGGTTATGCCAGGACTTCCAAAAGTACCAGCTGCTAACAAGATGGATATTGATAACGACGGCGTTATCACAGGATTATTCTAATTCACAGGAGGAAAAATGCTTAAAGATTTAAATATAGTAGAATTCGCAGACGAAACTGCTTCAGATTCACCAGCACCTGGTGGTGGATCTATTGCTGCACTAAACGCATCAATGGCAGCTTCACTACTTGCAATGGTTGCAGGTTTAAACTGTTGGCAAGAAAAAATATATGGACGTTTCTGACAGAATGGAAGAAATTCAAGCTGAACTTGTAAAATACAAGGACGAATTTGTTGATGGAATCGACAAAGACGCAAACTCTTTCAACGGAGTTATGGACGCTATGAAACTTCCAAAGGAAACTGAAGAAGAAAAGGCTGCAAGATCAGAAAAAATTCAAGAAGGATACAGAAATGCAATTGAAGTACCTCTTGGACTTGGAATGAAAGTTACTGAATTATATGACTATGCAAGAGAACTTGCTGAAAAAGGTAACTCTAATGCAATCACTGACGTAGCAGTAGCTCTATTAAACATTGAAGCTGCAGTTCACGGAGCATTCTTAAATGTAATCATCAACCTTAACTCACTTAAGGATCAAGATTACAGACACGAACTTGAAGAAAAAATGGATGCTACAAGAAAGATTGTTGAAAAAGAATCACGCAGAAATTATGAAAGTGGTAGATGAAAAATTAGCATGATTTATCTTTTAGTCGATGTTGGATCAACTTATACAAAGTTGCATTTAGTGGATACAAGTAAAAATGTAATTTTGGCAGGTGCTTCAAGTTATACTACTGTGGAGACTGACGTTAGAGAGGGCTTTAACAAGGCTTACAAAAAGCTAAGGGAAATCTCTGATGTTAAATATGATAAAATTTTAGGTTGCTCTTCAGCATCAGGAGGACTAAAGGTTATAGCTATTGGTTTTTCAAAAAGCCTCACTACTGACGCTGCAAGACTTGCGTCATTATCAAGTGGTGCTAGGATTTTAGATGTTTATTCCTACGAACTCAAGGATGAGCAAGTGGAAGAAATAAAATCTGCTGGCGCCGATATCATAGTCTTATGTGGTGGAACTGACCACGGCAACAGGGACAACATAATCTACAATGCAAAGAAACTTGCAAAAGGGTTCTGTTAAGACACCTGTAGTTGTGGCAGGAAACATTGATACTCATGAAGATAAGGGACTCTTTAATCAAAGGTGTCTTAACAGAACCCTTTGCAAGTTTCTTTGCATTGTAAGATTATGTTGTCCCTGTTGCCGTGGTCAGTTCCACCACATAAGACTATGATATCGGCGCCAGCAGATTTTATTTCTCCACTTGCTCATCCTTGAGTTCGTAGGAATAAACATCTAAAATCCTAGCACCACTTGATAATGACGCAAGTCTTGCAGCGTCAGTAGTGAGGCTTTTTGAAAAAACCAATAGCTATAACCTTTAGTCCTCCTGATGCTGAAGAGCAACCTAAAATTTTATCATATTTAACATCAGAGATTTCCCTTAGCTTTTTGTAAGCCTTGTTAAAGCCCTCTCTAACGTCAGTCTCCACAGTAGTATAACTTGAAGCACCTGCCAAAATTACATTTTTACTTGTATCCACTAAATGCAACTTTGTATAAGTTGATCCAACATCGACTAAAAGATAAATCATGCTAATTTTTCATCTACCACTTTCATAATTTCTGCGTGATTCTTTTCAACAATCTTTCTTGTAGCATCCATTTTTTCTTCAAGTTCGTGTCTGTAATCTTGATCCTTAAGTGAGTTAAGGTTGATGATTACATTTAAGAATGCTCCGTGAACTGCAGCTTCAATGTTTAATAGAGCTACTGCTACGTCAGTGATTGCATTAGAGTTACCTTTTTCAGCAAGTTCTCTTGCATAGTCATATAATTCAGTAACTTTCATTCCAAGTCCAAGAGGTACTTCAATTGCATTTCTGTATCCTTCTTGAATTTTTTCTGATCTTGCAGCCTTTTCTTCTTCAGTTTCCTTTGGAAGTTTCATAGCGTCCATAACTCCGTTGAAAGAGTTTGCGTCTTTGTCGATTCCATCAACAAATTCGTCCTTGTATTTTACAAGTTCAGCTTGAATTTCTTCCATTCTGTCAGAAACGTCCATATTTTTTCTTGCCAACAGTTAAACCTGCAACCATTGCAAGTAGTGAAGCTGCCATTGATGCGTTTAGTGCAGCAATAGATCCACCACCAGGTGCTGGTGAATCTGAAGCAGTTTCGTCTGCGAATTCTACTATATTTAAATCTTTAAGCATTTTTCCTCCTGTGAATTAGAATAATCCTGTGATAACGCCGTCGTTATCAATATCCATCTTGTTAGCAGCTGGTACTTTTGGAAGTCCTGGCATAACCATGATGTTAGATGTTTGAACAACTATGAAGCCTGCTCCTGCAGAAACTCTTACATCTTGAATTTCAATATCAAAGTCTGTAGGTGCTCCAACTATATTCTTATCATCAGTGAATGAGAATTGTGTCTTAGCAATACAGATAGGAAGTTTGTCAAGACCCATTTCTTCAAGTTTCTTAACTTGTTTTTTAGCAGCTGTTGTAAAGTTAGCTTGTCTACCTCTGTAGATTTCTTTAACAATTGTGTTTACTTTATCAACAATGCTGTCATTTTCATCATAAAGTGGCTTGAAGTTAGTTTTTTCTTCATCAATAAGTTCAACAACTTTATGTGCAAGATCTTCAGCACCTTCGCCACCCTTAGCGAAACATTCACAAAGTGAAATCTTAACTCCTAATTCAGCACAAAGTTCTTCTAATTTTGCAATTTCTCCTTCAGTATCGTCTGCAAATCTGTTAATTGCAACAATTGCTGGAACTCCAAATTTTCTAACATTTTCAACGTGACGTCTTAAGTTAGCAAACCCTTTTTCAAGAGCTTCGATATTTTCAGCTTTTAATTCTTTTTTATCTACTCCACCGTGCATCTTAAGAGCTCTAATTGTAGCAACAATTACAACTGCATCTGGAGCAAGACCAGCTTTTCTACATTTAATGTCCATGAATTTTTCAGCACCTAAGTCAGCACCGAATCCAGCTTCTGTAACTGCATAATCACTTGTAGCAAGTGCAAGTTTAGTAGCTAGGATTGAGTTACATCCATGAGCAATGTTAGCGAAAGGTCCACCGTGAATAAATGCTGGTGTATTTTCAAGAGTTTGTACCATATTTGGTTTTAATGCATCTTTAAGAAGCATTGCTACTGCACCTTGGATTTCAAGATCAGCAACTGTTACTGGATTACCATCAAGATTATATCCTATAACCATCTTAGCTATTCTGTTCTTTAAGTCTTCGATGCTTTCTGCTAGACAAAGAACTGCCATGATTTCAGAAGCTACTGTTATCATGAAGTGGTCTTCTCTTGGGAATCCATCAGCTTTTTTACCAAGAGAAATAACAACATTTCTAAGAGATCTGTCGTTCATGTCGATAACTCTTTCCAAGTGATTTGTCTAGAGTCAATTCTTAAAGCATTTCCTTGGTGGATGTGGTTATCAATACAAGCTGAAATAAGATTATTTGCAGCTGTCATTGCGTGAAGGTCTCCTGTGAAGTGAAGGTTAATATCTTCCATAGGAACTACTTGTGAGTATCCACCACCTGCAGCTCCACCCTTAACACCAAATACTGGTCCAAGAGATGGTTCACGAAGTGCTACGGCAGATTTCTTTCCAATTCTATTAAGACCTTGAGTAAGACCAATAGAAACTGTTGACTTACCTTCACCTGCTGGTGTTGGAGAAATAGCAGAAACAAGAATTAATTTACCATTTTCATTGTTTTCTTCAATTCTCTTAATTGCATCCCAAAGAAATCTTAGTTTTTATATTTACCATATTGTTCAAGATCGTCTTTTTCAAATCCTATTTTTGCAGCTACTCTTCAATAGGTAACATTGTAGCTTCGTCAGCTATTTGTATATCTGTTTTAAATCCCATGTTATTTTATTACT
>NZ_UATM01000012.1 GCF_900454685.1 Peptoniphilus harei
TAAAATTTATTCCTTCGAAAGAAGTTGTTGATGAGGAAGTTGTAAGTCAAGTAAAAGAATTACAAAAAGGAGAAATTGTTCTTCTTGAAAACTTGAGATTTGTCAAGGGTGAAGAAAAGGATGATTCTGACTTTGCCAAAAAACTTGCATCTCTTGGTGACATCTTGTAAATGATGCCTTTGGAACTGCCCACAGGGCTCACGCATCAAATTGGTGTGACAGAATTCCTACCATCTTGCGCAGGACTTCTAGTTGAAAAAGAAATTAAATACTTTGAAGATGCTCTTAAGAACCCAGAAAAACCTTTTGCGGCAATTCTTGGTGGATCAAAGGTTTCTGACAAGATTGGAGTAATAGAAAATCTATTGGAAAAAGTTGATTTCCTAGTAATTTGTTGGTGCCATGGCCAACACCTTCTTAAAGTCAAAGGGACTTGAAGTTGGAAAATCTCTTGTAGAAGATGACAAGCTAGACCTTGCTAGAGAAATAATGGCAAAGGCAGTAGAAAATCAAGTTGAAATAATTCTTCCAAAGGACGTTATTGTTGCTCCAGAAGTATCTGAAAACGCAAAGGGAACTTTAAAAGATGTGGAAGATGTTGCTGAAGATGACATGATCTTAGACATTGGTAAAGAAAGTCTAAAGGATATTGAAGGATCACTATCTAAGGCAAAGACTGTTGTCTTAAATGGACCTTGTGGAGTTTTTGAAATTGAAAAATTCTCCCACGGAACTATTGAACTTGCAAAAATTCTAGCTAAGCTTGATGCCACAGTAATTGTTGGTGGTGGAGACTCTGTTGCTGCTGTTGAAAAGGCAGGAGTTGCAGATGACTTAACTCACATTTCAACTGGTGGTGGAGCAAGTCTTGAAATGCTTGAAGGGAAGAAACTTCCTGGTATCGAGGCAGTTGAAGAAGCATGAGAAAAAAATATATTTGTGGAAATTGGAAGATGAACAAGACTTCTTATGAAGTCCTTGAATTTGCAAAAGAAATAAATGAATTTGAATTTAATAAGGTAGATGTTTTAATAGCACCATCTTTTGTGAGTCTGGAAAGTCTAAGAAAAAACTTAAAAGATGAGATAAAGCTAGCGGGACAAAATGTGTCTGAGTTTGATGATGGAGCCTTCACTGGCGAAATTTCTACTACCATGTTAAAAGACATTGGAGTTGAAGATGTAATCATCGGCCACTCTGAAAGACGTGAAAAGTTTTCTGAAAGTGATGAGATTATAAATGCCAAGGTTAAAAAGGCCCTTGCAGATGATTTATCAGTAATTCTTTGCCTAGGCGAATCCCTTGAAGTCAAGGAGGAAGGCAAGGAAATTGACTTTGTAAGAGATGAACTTTTAAAATCTCTTGATGGAGTTGATGACTTAGAAAATCTTACTATTGCCTACGAACCAATTTGGGCAATTGGAACAGGAAAAACTTGCTCATCTGAAGATGCAGAAAACATGTGCAAGGAAATTAGAAATATAATAAATGAAAAATATGGAGAAATTTCTCAACAAATTAGAATTTTATATGGTGGATCTGTTAAGCCATCAAATGCAGGAGAAATTTTGTCCAAGGAAAATATTGACGGAGTCCTAGTTGGCGGTGCAAGCCTAAAGGCTAGTGACTTTATTGAAATTATAAAAGCTGGTGAAAATCTATGAAACCAACAATGTTAATAATCTTAGATGGTTTTGGGATAAATGAAAGTGAAGTAGGCAATGCAGTTAAACTTGCAAAGACTCCAACTCTTGATGAGCTTTATAAAACCTCAGCTCACACAAAATTTATGCCACGAAGAATATGTTGGGCTTCCTCATGGACAAATGGGGAACTCTGAAGTTGGCCACTTAAATATTGGGGCAGGAAGAGTTATCTACCAAAATTTGACAAAGATTACTGAGTCAATTAAGTCTGGAGAATTTTTCAAAAATTCAGAATTTAAAAGGGCAATTGACAATGTCAAGAAAATAATTCAAGCCTTCACTTAATTGACTTGTGTCCAAGGGTGGAGTTCACTCTCACCTTGACCACTTAAAGGCTCTTATAGAATTAATGAAGGAAGAGGGGATAGAAAAAACTTATATCCATGCAATTACTGATGGACGTGACGTTTCTCCTCATGCAGCTATGACGATATAAGAGGCTTCAGAGAAAATAGAAAAAGTTGGGAATGGGAAAAATTGCCACAATTTCTGGAAGATATTATGCCATGGACCGTGACAAGAGATGGAAAGAACTAAAAAATACTACGACAACCTAGTAAGTGATGTGGACTTCACTGAAGAAGACATTCTTTCCTATATAAAGTCATCCTATGATAAGGATGTTACTGATGAATTTTAGAACCTGCAAAATTTATCAAAGGCTCTGAAATAAAAGATGGTGACTCTGTTATTATCTTCAACTTTAGACAGACAGGGTTAGACAAATTACAGGCCCTTGTGGATGATGACTTCGCAGGTTTTGAAAGAAAAAAAATAGACACTACTCTTGTTGCTATGACAGAATATGACAAGGAAATAAAGAATAAGCTAGTTGCTTTAAGGACGAAATTCCAAAGGATACTCTTGGAGAAGTTCTTGAAAAAAATAAAATCAAGCAACTTAGGATTGCCGAGACAGAAAAATATGCCCACGTTACATTTTTCTTTAATGGTGGGCGTGAAAAACCCTTTGAAGGAGAGGACAGGATCTTGGTCCCGTCTCCAAAGGTAGAACCTATGATTTAAAACCAGAAATGTCTGCCAATGAAGTTACAGATAAGGTAATAGAAAGTTTGGAAAAGGACAAGTATGGCTGATAATTTTAAACTTTGCAAATCCAGACATGGTTGGTCACACAGGAGACCTAAAGGCTGCCATAAGGCAGTGGAAACTGTGGACCATGACCTTGGAAAATTTTAAAGGTCTTAAAGGAAAAGGACGGAGCAGCAATAATTACTGCAGACCATGGAAACTGTGAGTAATGATTGATAATGAAGGCAATGTTGTAACAAGCCACAGCACAAACCTTGTTCCCCTATTTTTATTTAACAGGGATGAGGAACTTAGGTCTGACGGAGCCCTTTGCGACTTGTCGCCAACAATTTTAAAAATTATGGGATTAGATCAGCCAGAGCTTATGACTGGCAAGTCTTTATTTTAATATAATTAAATTAGAATTTATTTAAATTAGGAGGAATTATGAGTTTAATTGATTACGTTTATGCGAGAGAAGTTCTTGATTCAAGGGGAAACCCAACAGTTGAGGTAGAAGTGGGAACACTTAATGGTGGTTTTGGTTCTGCAATTGTGCAAGTGGTGCATCAACTGGTATTCACGAAGCAGTAGAACTTCGTGATGGAGAAGATAGATACAATGGCAAGGAGTTGAAAGGCAGTTGCAAATGTAAATGAAAAATTGCTGAAGAATTAATTTGCTTTGACTGCTTTGACCAACTTGGCATTGACAAGATGCTTATTGAACTTGACGGAAGCGAAACAAGGGCAATCTTGGAGCAAATGCAATCCTTGGAGTTTCTCTTGCAGTAGCAAGGGCAGCAGCAATGAAGCTGGACTTCCCTTTACCAATATCTTGGTGGAGTAAATGCAAAAACTATGCCAATCCCATTGAGAATATAATCAACGGTGGCGAACACGCTGACAACAACGTGGACATCCAAGAGTTTATGATTATGCCAATAGGAGCAAAACTTTTAAGGAAGCTTTAAGAATGGGAGCAGAAGTTTACCATGCACTTAAAAAGTTTTAAAGGACAAGGGACTTTCTACAGGTGTTGGTGACGAAGGTGGCTTTGCACCAAATCTTGAATCCAATAAAAAAGCCTTTGACTGCATACTTGAAGCTGTAAAGGCAGCAGGTTATGAAGCAGGCAAGGACATTGTACTTGCAATTGACGCTGCAGCTTCAGAATTCTATGACAAGGACAAGAAAAAATACATTCTTGAAGGAGAAGGTCGTGAGTTTACATCAGAAGAACTTTCAAAATTCTATGAAGAATTAGTAAAGGAATACCAATTTATTCTATAGAAGATGGACTGATGAAGACGACTGGGATGGCTGGAAGCACTTAACAGACCTACTAGGCGATAAGGTTCAATTAGTTGGAGACGACTTCTTCGTTACAAACACAAAAAGACTTCAAGAAGGAATAGAAAAAGAATCTGCAAACTCAATCCTAATTAAGTTTAACCAAATTGGAACAATTACAGAACACTTGACTCCATAGAACTTGCAAAGAGAACACAATTACACAGCAGTAATCTCTCACAGGTCAGGAGAAAGTGAAGACTCAACAATAGCGGACCTTGCAGTTGCAACAAACGCTGGCTTTATAAAACTGGAGCACCAGCAAGATCTGAAAGATTGCAAAATACAATGAACTTCTAAGAATTGAAGACGAACTAGGCGACTTGGCAATTTATCCAGGCTTTGATGCTTTCTATAACATTGACAGAAAATGAAAATTTACTTTAATAGACATGGTGAAGCAGAAATTTATGCTGAAGATGACTTCAAGAGAAAGTTGACTACCATTGGAAGGGTTAAACTGGAAAATTCTTTTAAGGCTTTTGCAAATAATTTAGAAGACAAGAGGTCCTACAAGATTTATTTCCCTCACCTCTGATAAAATTGACACTTTGGAGAGGAGCAAAAAAAGCTCAAAGTGACAACTTGACGGCAGAGATAGGAAGTAAAAAAATATGCAAAAGCCTTAAAAGAATTCCAGTTTAACCCTTTCAATGGTAGTCAACTTTCTCTTGAAGTCATCTTCAGCATAAATTTCTGCTTCACCATGTCTTATAAAGTAAATTTTCATTTTCTGTCAATGTTATAGAAAGCATCAAAGCCTGATAAAATTGCCAAGTCGCCTAGTTCGTCTTCAATTCTTAGAAGTTCATTGTATTTTGCAATTCTTTCAGATCTTGCTGGTGCTCCAGTTTTTATAAAGCCAGCGTTTGTTGCAACTGCAAGGTCCGCTATTGTTGAGTCTTCACTTTCTCCTGACCTGTGAGAGATTACTGCTGTGTAATTGTGTCTCTTTGCAAGTTCTATGGAGTCCAAGTGTTCTGTAATTGTTCCAATTTGGTTAAACTTAATTAGGATTGAGTTGCAGATTCTTTTCTATTCCTTCTTGAAGTCTTTTTGTGTTTGTAACGAAGAAGTCGTCTCCAACTAATTGAACCTTATCGCTAGTAGGTCTGTTAAGTGCTTCCAGCCATCCCAGTCGTCTTCATCAAGTCCATCTTCTATAGAATAAATGGGTATTCCTTTACTAATTCTTCATAGAATTTTGAAAGTTCTTCTGATGTAAACTCACGACCTTCTCCTTCAAGAATGTATTTTTTCTTGTCCTTGTCATAGAATTCTGAAGCTGCAGCGTCAATTGCAAGTACAATGTCCTTGCCTGCTTCATAACCTGCTGCCTTTACAGCTTCAAGTATGCAGTCAAAGGCTTTTTTATTGGATTCAAGATTTGGTGCAAAGCCACTTCGTCACCAACACCTGTAGAAAGTCCCTTGTCCTTTAAAACTTTTTAAGTGCATGGTAAACTTCTGCTCCCATTCTTAAAGCTTCCTTAAAAGTTTTTGCTCCTATTGCATAATCATAAACTCTTGGATG
The DNA here is from genome assembly GCF_900454685.1 of Peptoniphilus harei. Taxonomy (GTDB): domain Bacteria; phylum Bacillota; class Clostridia; order Tissierellales; family Peptoniphilaceae; genus Peptoniphilus_A; species Peptoniphilus_A harei. The sequence goes on from NZ_UATM01000012.1 coordinate 5,623, forward strand.
TCCACGTTGTTGTCAGCGTGTTCGCCACCGTTGATTATATTCATCAATGGGATTGGCATAGTTTTTGCATTTACTCCACCAAGATATTGGTAAAGTGGAAGTCCAGCTTCATTTGCTGCTGCCCTTGCTACTGCAAGAGAAACTCCAAGGATTGCATTTGCTCCAAGATTGCCCTTGTTTTCGCTTCCGTCAAGTTCAATAAGCATCTTGTCAATGCCAAGTTGGTCAAAGCAGTCAAAGCAAATTAATTCTTCAGCAATTTTTTCATTTACATTTGCAACTGCCTTTTCAACTCCCTTGCATTGTATCTATCTTCTCCATCACGAAGTTCTACTGCCTTCGTGAATACCAGTTGATGCACCACTTGGCACAATTGCAGAACCAAAACCACCATTAAGTGTTCCCACTTCTACCTCAACTGTTGGGTTTCCCCTTGAATCAAGAACTTCTCTCGCATAAACGTAATCAATTAAACTCATAATTCCTCCTAATTTAAATAAATTCTAATTTAATTATATTAAAATAAAGATTGCCAGTCATAAGCTCTGGCTGATCTAATCCCATAATTTTTAAAATTGTTGGCGACAAGTCGCAAAGGGCTCCGTCAGACCTAAGTTCCTCATCCCTGTTAAATAAAAATAGGGGAACAAGGTTTGTGCTGTGGCTTGTTACAACATTGCCTTCATTATCAATCATGTACTCACAGTTTCCATGGTCTGCAGTAATTATTGCTGCTCCGTCCTTTTCCTTTAAGACCTTTAAAATTCTTCCAAGGTCATGGTCCACAGTTTCCACTGCTTTATGGCAGCCTTTAGGTCTCCTGTGTGACAACCATGTCTGGATTTGCCAAAGTTTAAAATTATCAGGCCCATACTTGTCCTTTCCAAACTTTCTATTACCTTATCTGTAACTTCATTGGCAGACATTTCTGGTTTTAAATCATAGGTTGCTACCTTTGGAGACGGACCAAGATCCTGTCCTCTCCTTCAAAGGGTTTTTCACGCCCACCATTAAAGAAAAATGTAACGTGGGCATATTTTTCTGTCTCGGCAATCCTAAGTTGCTTGATTTTATTTTTTTCAAGAACTTCTCCAAGAGTATCCTTTGGAATTTCGTCCTTAAAGGAACTAGCTTATTCTTTATTTCCTTGTCATATTCTGTCATAGCAACAAGAGTAGTGTCTATTTTTTTTCTTTCAAAACCTGCGAAGTCATCATCCACAAGGGCCCTTGTAATTTGTCTAACCCTGTCTGGTCTAAAGTTGAAGATAATAACAGAGTCACCATCTTTTATTTCAGAGCCTTTGATAAATTTTGCAGTTCTAAAAATTCATCAGTAACATCCTTATCATAGGATGACTTTATATAGGAAAGAATGTCTTCTTCAGTGAAGTCCACATCACTTACTAGGTTGTCGTAGTTTTTTTAGTTCTTTCCCATCTCTTGTCACGGTCCATGGCATAATATCTTCCAGAAATTGTGGCAATTTTTCCATTCCCAACTTTTTCTATTTCTTCTTGAAGCTCTCTTATATCGTCAATAGCTGCATGAGGAGAAACGTCACGTCCATCAGTAATTGCATGGATATAAGTTTTTTCTATTCCCTCTTCCTTCATTAATTCTATTAAGAGCCTTTAAGTGGTCAAGGTGAGAGTGAACTCCACCCTTGGACACAAGTCCAATTAAGTGAAGGCTTGAATTATTTTTCTTGACATTGTCAATTGCCCTTTTAAATTCTGAATTTTTGAAAAATTCTCCAGACTTAATTGACTCAGTATCTTTGTCAAATTTTGTAGATAACTCTTCCTGCCCAATATTTAAGTGGCCAACTTCAGAGTTCCCCATTTGTCCATGAGGAAGCCCAACATATTCTTCGCTGCATAAATTTTTGTGAGCTGAGGTTTTATAAAGCTCATCAAGAGTTGAGTCTTTGCAAGTTTAACTGCATTGCCTACTTCACTTTCATTTATCCCAAAACCATCTAAGATTATTAACATTGTTGGTTTCATAGATTTTCACCAGCTTTATAATTTCAATAAAGTCACTAGCCTTTAGGCTTGCACCGCCAACTAGGACTCCGTCAATATTTTCCTTGGACAAAATTTCTCCTGCATTTGATGGCTTAACAGATCCACCATATAAAATTCTAATTTGTTGAGAAATTTCTCCATATTTTTCATTTATTATATTTCTAATTTCCTTGCACATGTTTTCTGCATCTTCAGATGAGCAAGTTTTTCCTGTTCCAATTGCCCAAATTGGTTCGTAGGCAATAGTAAGATTTTCTAAGTCATCAACTCCATCAAGAGATTTTAAAAGTTCATCTCTTACAAAGTCAATTTCCTTGCCTTCCTCCTTGACTTCAAGGGATTCGCCTAGGCAAAGAATTACTGATAAATCATCTGCAAGGGCCTTTTTAACCTTGGCATTTATAATCTCATCACTTTCAGAAAACTTTTCACGTCTTTCAGAGTGGCCGATGATTACATCTTCAACTCCAATGTCTTTTAACATGGTAGTAGAAATTTCGCCAGTGAAGGCTCCATCATCAAACTCAGACACATTTTGTCCCGCTAGCTTTATCTCATCTTTTAAGTTTTTTCTTAGACTTTCCAGACTCACAAAAGATGGTGCTATTAAAACATCTACCTTATTAAATTCAAATTCATTTTTTTTTTGCAAATTCAAGGACTTCATAAGAAGTCTTGTTCATCTTCCAATTTCCACAAATATATTTTTTTCTCATGCTTCTTCAACTGCCTCGATACCAGGAAGTTTCTTCCCTTCAAGCATTTCAAGACTTGCTCCACCACCAGTTGAAATGTGAGTTAAGTCATCTGCAACTCCTGCCTTTTCAACAGCAGCAACAGAGTCTCCACCACCCAACAATTACTGTGGCATCAAGCTTAGCTAGAATTTTTGCAAGTTCAATAGTTCCGTGGGAGAATTTTTCAATTTCAAAAACTCCACAAGGTCCATTTAAGACAACAGTCTTTGCCTTAGATAGTGATCCTTCAATATCCTTTAGACTTTCTTTACCAATGTCTAAGATCATGTCATCTTCAGCAACATCTTCCACATCTTTTAAAGTTCCCTTTGCGTTTTCAGATACTTCTGGAGCAACAATAACGTCCTTTGGAAGAATTATTTCAACTTGATTTTCTACTGCCTTTGCCATTATTTCTCTAGCAAGGTCTAGCTTGTCATCTTCTACAAGATTTTCCAACTTCAAGTCCCTTTGACTTTAAGAAGGTGTTGGCCATGGCACCAACAATTACTAGGAAATCAACTTTTTCCAATAGATTTTCTATTACTCCAATCTTGTCAGAAACCTTTGATCCACCAAGAATTGCCGCAAAAGGTTTTTCTGGGTTCTTAAGAGCATCTTCAAAGTATTTAATTTCTTTTTCAACTAGAAGTCCTGCGCAAGATGGTAGGAATTCTGTCACACCAACATTTGATGCGTGAGCCCTGTGGGCAGTTCCAAAGGCATCATTTACAAAGATGTCACCAAGAGATGCAAGTTTTTTGGCAAAGTCAGAATCATCCTTTTCTTCACCCTTGACAAATCTCAAGTTTTCAAGAAGAACAATTTCTCCTTTTTGTAATTCTTTTACTTGACTTACAACTTCCTCATCAACAACTTCTT
>NZ_UATM01000014.1 GCF_900454685.1 Peptoniphilus harei
AAGAGATTAATGGACCTAAGTAGGGTGGACTTGCCAGAACCACTGGCGCCAATAATGGATGTTACTGTGAAATCTTCTATAGTAAGATCAATCCCCTTGAGGACTTTTTTGTCTCCAAAGGATTTTTGTAAATTATGAATTTTTATCATATTTTCCCTCCATAAATTTTAATAATCTGGTCAAAGTAAAGGTAATGGCGAAATAAAGAAGCGACCCAAGTATTAGAGGTTCAAGAGCCTTATAAGATGATCCCCTAACAAGGTTGACATTATACATAATATCAGTCACACCAATTGTTGAAATAATAGATGTTTCCTTAATGACTGCTATAAATTCATTTGCCAAGGCTGGCAAAATATTTTTTGTAGCTTGGGGAAGTATAACTTCTTCCATGGCAAGAGATTTTTTCATACCAAGAGATTTGGCAGCTTCCATTTGCCCCTTGTCAATGGCATTGATACCTGATCTTATAATTTCTGCAACGTAGGCGGCAGAGTTCAAACTCACTGCAATAACTCCTGTTATATATGCAAAAGAAGAAATAGAAAGTCCAAAGCTTTTAAAGTCTACAATACTTGCTAGACCAAAGAATATAAAAAATACCTGAGTCAGCATTGGAGTTCCTCTGACAAGTTCAAGATAGCAAGAGGCAAAAACCTTTAAACTTTTTATTTCTGATGACTTCATAAGGTATAAGAAGAGTCCAAAGATGGAGCCCAGGATTACAGAAATTAATGAAAGTGAAATTGTAACCAAAAGTCCTTTTAGATAGTAAGATGAATAATTTTTTAAAATTTCCAAGCTAGATCCAAAGAACTCCATTAATAATTTTCCAAAGATTAAGATAAATATTAAAAATCCAAAAATAACTAGACCATTAATTATATTATTTTTAGAAAGTTTTTATTTTCGATTTTATAAATATTTTCCATGGTCCACCTACTTTGTAGATAAATCTAAGGCTTCTTGATAATATTCATCTAGTTTACCTTCAACTTTTAATCTCTTTAGAGTTTTATTAACTTGGTCTAAAAGTTCTGTGTCATTTTTATTTAGTCCAATGGCTGTCCCTTGAAGTTCAGCTTTAAAGTAAAAGAATCTTCAATTTTTAAATTTTCATTGGAAAGCTCATAATTATCGCCAACACATTTTTCTACGATAATCCCATCAATAAGACCCTTGTCAAGTTGGGCAACTAGGTCTGGTGTCTTAGGTAAGGACACTAACTTTTTAATGCCCAAATTTTTTCCAATATCTTCTTGGCTAGTTGCAGTTTGAACTCCAATAGTGAGGTCTTTTACATCATCTTCTTTTAGTGTACTTGCCAAGATTTTCTTTGTTGACTAATAAATAATTTTTAGGTTCATAGTAAACATCTGAAAAGGCCATGGACTTTTCTCTTTCAGGAGTCTTTGAAACTCCAGAGATAGCTAGATCAATAACACCTGTATCTAGACTTGCAAGAACTGATGAAAATTCCATGTCTGAAATTTCTAGTTCAACACCAAGGTCTTTTGCTATTTCCTTTCCAATAAAAACATCAAGGCCAAGGATTTCGTCTTTGTCATCTATATTTTTGTGAAATTCGAAAGGTGGGTAGTTTGCATTGCAACCCATGACGATTTTTCCTGATTTTTTTATTTCATCTAATCTTGAATTAGAAATGTCCTTGGACTTAGTAAAAAATATTACAAGGCCGAATATTAATACTAGTAAAATAAGACTTGATATACTTAATATTTTTTTCATAATTTTCCCTCCATAATAAAAAAATCGCCTCTATGAAAGAGGCGAAGTCCGCGGTACCACTCTAATTATCTTTTGGATATCTCAAAACTTTAAGGCAGTTAACCTCTGTAAATACTAATTTCCTTACAGAATCTCAGTGGTTCTATTATATTCCTTTCACTTGCAAGCTTTCACCTAACCTTGCTCTCTAAAAAGTTTCTGAAAATACTTTTTGTCCACTTCATTGATTTCTGAACACTCTACTACGATAAATTATTTTTGTCAATAGTTTTTATAAAAAAATTAAAAAATATTTTGAGAGATATAAAATTCAAAAAATTTTAAAATTAATTTTCTTTGCATTTAATAGATAGAATTATTTTAACTTGATAAATTACAAAATTTTTTAAAAATATGCTTGACAAACAAAAATTATCTTGCTAGGATATCAAACAAATCAAAAGTTTTGAAAAGCGAAGTAAAATTATCCAAGACTTAAAGAGAGTTTTCGTTTGCTGGGAGAAAATAGGGAGGATAATTTGAAATAGGAGCTTGGAACTGGCATCTCGATATTTAGATTTGCCCGGTTATGCGTTATAGTTTTTGAGGTATAGAAATATACAAATTTGGGTGGTACCACGTTCTTCGTCCCTTGATAGGGGCGATTTTTTTATACTTTTTTGAGTCTCAAAGTTAGCTGTTGTAATATTAAAGATTTAATTTGGAGGATAAAAATGAAAAAAACTAATTATAAAAAAATTGCTCTAGCATATTCAGGTGGCCTTGATACGTCAATTATTATTCCTTGGTTAAAGGAAAATTATAATTGTGAGGTTATTGCAGTAGTGGAAATGTTGTCAAGAAAAAGAACTTGAAGGCCTAGAAGAGAAGGCTATTAAAACAGGAGCTTCGAAGATTTATATAGTTGATCTTGTAGAAGAATATGTAAAAGATTTGTATTTCCAACTATAAAAATGGGTGCAAAGTATGAAAAAAATTATCTCTTGGGAACTGCAACAGCAAGACCTCTTATAGCAAGTCCCTAGTTGAAATTGCAGAAAAAGAAAATTGCGATGCAATTTGCCACGGCTGTACAGGAAAGGAAATGATCAAATTCGTTTTGAAATGGGGATTAAACATTTTGCTCCAGATATGCCAATAATTGCACCTTGGAGAATTTGGGACATAAAATCTCGTGAAGAAGAAATTGACTATGCAGAAGCCCACATATTCCACTTAAAATATCAAGGGAGACAAACTATTCAAAGGATTTAAATATTATGCACTTGTCTCACGAAGGCTTAGACCTTGAAAATCCAAAAAACTTCCCAGACTACGACAAAATTTTAGAACTGTCTGTATCTCCAATGAAGGCAAAGGATGAAGTTTGCGATGTGGAAATTGAATTTGAAGCTGCCGAAGCAAAAAAAAAATAAATGGCAAGGAAATGACACCTGCAGAAATTTTAAATTACTTAAATAAAATTGGTGGAGAAAATGGAATTGGAATTGATGACATTGTAGAAAATCGTCTAGTTGGCATGAGAGTCGTGGATTTATGAAAATCCAGGTGGAGCTATCCTTTATAAGGCTCTAGAAATTCTTGAATCTATTACTCTTGATAAGGACTCAGCCCACTTAAAAGACTATCTTTCTATAAAGTTTGCCGATTTAGTTTATGATGGAAAGTGGTATTCAAATTCTATCAAGGGACTTTGGCTTTTGGAAATGAAATCACAAAAATGTTACAGGTAAGGTGAAATTAAAACTTACAAGGAAATATTATACCAGCAGGAGTAGAAGCAGACAAATCACTTTATAGCGAAGACTTAGCTTCCTTTGGCGATGGGCAGAAGATTTATTCTCTCACAAGGATGCAGATGGATTTATAAACCTCTATTCACTAGCAAGCCTAGTTGAAGCTAAGATCAATAAAGGAGTTTAATATGTATTTATGGGATCTCATTTGAAGGACTGGAAGAATTTACTCATGAATTTAATAAGTCAATAATTTTGATAAAATTTTATTCGAAGAAGACATCACTGGTTCACTGCTCATGTTGAGATGTTGAGTAAAAAAGGAATAATTGGCCAAGAAGACTTTGAAATTATAGCTAGTGAACTAAAAATATTTTAGAAGAAATAAAGTCTAAAAAACTTGAAATAGATTTAAAGGAAGAAGATATTCATTCTTTTGTGGAAAATGAACTGACAAAAAGAGTGGGCAGTGTGGGTAAGAAGTTCACACTGCAAGATCTAGAAATGACCAGTGTGCCCTAGACCTTAAGTTATATTCTAAGAAAGTTTTAGCTGAAATTAATAAGGATTTAAAAAATCTTATAAAAGCAATCATTTCACTTGCTGAGGAAAACAAAAACACAATAATGCCAGGCTTTACCCACATGCAACATGCACAAGTTACTAGCTTTGCTCATTATATCCTTGCCTATGGTCAGATGTTTAAAAGAGATATTGAGAGGTTAAACAATAGTCTTCTTAGAATAGATGAGAATCCTTAGGATCTTGTGCCCTTACCACAACAAGTTTCGACATAGATAGGTTTATGACTAGTGAAATCTTGGGATTTAAAAAGCCACAGAGAACTCCATGGATTCAGTTTCAGATAGGGACTATGTTCTTGAGATTTTATTTAACAACTCTCTTATTATGACCACTATCAAGACTCTGCGAAGAATTAATTTATTTTTCATCTAGTGAATATGATTATATTAAGTTTTCTGGCAAATTTTCTACAGGTCATCTATAATGCCTCAAAAGAAAAATCCCGATATGGCAGAATTAATAAGGGGAAAGAGTGGAAGGACTTTTGGAGATTAATAACAGTTTTTACAATTTTAAAGGGAACGCCATTAGCCTACAATAAGGACTTTCAAGAAGATAAGGAAGCCTTATTTGACTCAGTAAGACGACTTCTTCTTCATTAAAAATTATGAAGGGAATTATTGAAGCCTCGAACTAAACAAGGATAAGATGAGAGATTCAGCAGAAAAGGATTCTTAAATGCACAGACTTAGCAGACTATTTGGTCCTAAAGGGACTTGCTTTAGAGAAGCCTATGATTAGTTGGTAAAATCGTGAATTATGCTATAGAAGAAATTTAAAATTAGAAGAAATTTCTTGAAAATATAAGAATTTAACAAGATTTTGAAGAAGATCTTTATAACTTTATAGAAATTGAAAATTCTTTAAAAATAGAAAAGTTTATGGAGGACCAGCTGAAGAAGCATCACTGTTCAAATTGAAATCTAAAAAAATCATTAAATATATAATTTTTAAAATAAGTCATGGGCCTTATTTTTTTGTAAAAAGTACAATGTTAGAATTGTATTTTAAGCTAATGGAAATATTTTCATAATTTATATTTATACAAAAACTATTGACAAATTCATAAAATTACATAATCTAACTATAGTAAGTAATTACCAATAAAGAAAAATAAATATATGCTTGGAGGCAAAAATGAAAACCAAAAATGACAACCTTGAGAATACTGCTGAGGTTTTAAAGGTCATGGCCCATCCAATTAGGCTAAAGATTATAAAGAGTTTAATCGATAATGGTCCTTCTAATGTGGATCACTACAAGAAAAATTTCATATTCCACAACCAACTGTTTCGTCTCACCTAGGCAAGCTTAGAGGGCTGGTGTTTTAATATCAAGAAGAATGGAACAGAGATTTATTATAAGGTTGAAATGAATTTATTTTGAAGCTAGCTAGTGCACTTTTCACTAAGTAATAAAAGGTGTTTTATGGAACTAAGTGAAGTTCAAAAAAAAGCTGTCACAACTCTAGACAAGATGTAAACCTAATGGCGGGAGCCGTACTGGTAAACCAGGGTTCTCACCAATAGGTTTATTAATATTGTAAAAATAAAGTCAAACCCCTAAGAGTTCTTGCTATAACTTTTACTAAAAAGCTGCAGAAGAAATGCGAGCTAGGATTTCAAAAGACCTTGTTTAAATAGGATAGATTATGAAGATAAGGACCTTAACATAATGACTATCCACTCCTTGCTCTCGAGATAGTGGAATCTATTCTTATATTTTAGGCATAAATCCAAAATTTAAGATTCTTGATGATGGAGAGTCTGCTTATCTTTTGGAAGAAGCCGTTAAGGAAAGTTTAAATGAGATTGAAGATGAAAATTTAAGGATTACCTATTAGATTTTAAAACATCACCCTTTGAAGAATAAATAATTTATAAATCTTTATGGAGATTTAAAATAATAATTTAGATTTTGATGATATTTTAAAGAAATCTTTGAACTTTGATAATCAAAAACCTTAAACTTTTAACTTAATGCTATATTATAAAAGATTATAAAAGTTTGAAGGTTTTTGATGTATCAAAGTTCAAAGATTTCTTTAAAATATCATCAAATCTAAATTATTATTTTAAAATCTCCATAAAGATTTATAAATTATTTACTTCTTCAAAGGGTGATGTTTTAAAATCTAATAGTAATCCTTAAATTTTCATCTTCAATCTCATTTAAACTTTCCTTAACGGCTTCTTCCAAAAGATAAGCAGACTCTCCATCATCAGAATCTTAAATTTGGATTTATGCCTAAAATATAAGAATAGGATTCCACTATCTCGAGAGCAAAGGAGTGGATAGTCATTATGTTAAGGTCCTTATCTTCATAATCTATCCTATTTAAAACAAGGTCTTTGAAATCCTAGCTCGCATTTCTTCTGCAGCTTTTTAGTAAAATTATAGCAAGAACTCTTAGGGTTTGACTTTATTTTTACATATAATAAACCTATTGGTGAAACCTGGTCTTACCAGTACCGGCTCCCGCCATTAGGTTTACATCTTTGTCTAGAGTTGTGACAGCTTTTTTTGAACTTCACTTAGTTCCATAAAAACACCTTTTATTACTTAGTGAAAGTGCACTAGCTAGCTTCAAAATAAATTCATTTTCAACCTTATAATAAATCTCTGTTCCATTTCTTCTTGATATTAAAACACAGCCTCCTAAGCTTGCCTAGGTAGACGAAACAGTTGGTGTGGAATATGAAATTTTTCTTGTAGTGATCCCACATTAGAAGGACCATTATCGATTAAACTCTTATAATCTTTAGCCTAATTGGATGGGCCATGACCTTTAAAACCTCAGCAGTATTCTCAAGGTTGTCATTTTGGTTTTCATTTTTTGCCTCCAAGCATATATTATTTTTCTTTATTGGTAATTACTTTACTATAGTTAGATTATGTAATTTTTATGAATTTGTCAATAGTTTTTGTATAAATATAAATTATGAAAATATTCCATTAGCTTAAAATACAATTCTAACATTGTACTTTTTTACAAAAAAATAAGGCCATGACCTTATTTTAAAATTTATATTTATGATTTTTTAGATTTTCAATTTGAACAGTGACTGCTTCTTCAGCTGGTCCTCCATAAACTTTTCTATTTTTAAAGAATTTTCAATTTCTATAAAGTTATAAAGATCTTCTTCAAAAATCTTGTTAAAATTCTTATATTTTTCAAGAGAAATTTCTTCTAATTTAAATTTTCTTCTATAGCATAATCACGATTTTACCAACTAAGTCATAGGCTTCTCTAAAGCAAGTCCTTTAGGACCAAATAGTCTGCTAAGTCTGTGCATTTAAGAATCCTTTTTCTGCTGAATCTCTCATCTTATCCTTGTTTAGTTCGAGGCTTTCAATAATTCCCTTCATAATTTTTAATGAAGAAGAAGTCGTCTTTACTGAGTCAAATAAGGCTTCCTTATCTTCTTGAAAGTCCTTATTGTAGGCTAATGGCGTTCCCTTTAAATTGTAAAAACTGTTATTAAATCTCCAAAAGTCCTTCCACTCTTTCCCCTTATTAATTCTGCCATATCGGGATTTTTCTTTTGAGGCATTATAGATGACCCTGTAGAAAATTTGCCAGAAAACTTAATATAATCATATTCACTAGATGAAAAATAAATTAATTCTTCGCAGAGTCTTGATAGGTGGGTCATAATAAGAGAGTTGTTAAATAAAATCTCAAGAACATAGTCCCTATCTGAAACTGAATCCATGGAGTTCTCTGTGGGCTTTTTAAATCCCAAGATTTCACTAGTCATAAACCTATCTATGTCGAAACTTGTTGTGGTAAGGGCACAAGATCTAAGGGATTCTCATCTATTCTAAGAAGACTATTGTTTAACCTCTCAATATCTTTTTTAAACATCTGACCATAGGCAAGGATATAATGAGCAAAGCTAGTAACTTGTGCATGTTGCATGTGGGTAAGCCTGGCATTATTGTGTTTTTGTTTTCCTCAGCAAGTGAAATGATTGCTTTTATAAGATTTTTTAAATCCTTATTAATTTCAGCTAAAACTTTCTTAGAATATAACTTAAGGTCTAGGGCACACTGGTCATTTCTAGATCTTGCAGTGTGAAGCTTCTTACCCACACTGCCACTCTTTTTGTCAGTTCATTTTCCACAAAAGAATGAATATCTTCTTCCTTTAAATCTATTTCAAGTTTTTTAGACTTTATTTCTTCTAAAATATTTTTTAGTTCACTAGCTATAATTTCAAAGTCTTCTTGGCCAATTATTCCTTTTTTACTCAACATCTCAACATGAGCAAGTGAACCAGTGATGTCTTCTTCGAATAAAATTTTATCAAAATCTATTGACTTATTAAATTCATGAGTAAATTCTTCCAGTCCTTCTAAATGAGATCCCCATAAATACATATTAAACTCCTTTATTGATCTTAGCTTCAACTAGGCTTGCTAGTGAATAGAGGTTTATAAATCCATCTGCATCCTTGTGAGAGAATAAATCTTCTGCCCCATCGCCAAAGGAAGCTAAGTCTTCGCTATAAAGTGATTTGTCTGCTTCTACTCCTGCTGGTATAATATTTCCCTTGTAAAGTTTTAATTTCACCTTACCTGTAACATTTTTTTGTGATTTCATTTCCAAAAGCCAAAAGTCCCTTGATAGAATTTGAATACCACTTTCCATCATAAACTAAATCGGCAAACTTTATAGAAAGATAGTCTTTTAAGTGGGCTGAGTCCTTATCAAGAGTAATAGATTCAAGAATTTCTAGAGCCTTATAAAGGATAGCTCCACCTGGATTTTCATAAACTCCACGACTCTTCATGCCAACTAGACGATTTTCTACAATGTCATCAATTCCAATTCCATTTTCTCCACCAATTTTATTTAAGTAATTTAAAATTTCTGCAGGTGTCATTTCCTTGCCATTTATTTTTTTTTGCTTCGGCAGCTTCAAATTCAATTTCCACATCGCAAACTTCATCCTTTGCCTTCATTGGAGATACAGACAGTTCTAAAATTTTGTCGTAGTCTGGGAAGTTTTTTGGATTTTCAAGGTCTAAGCCTTCGTGAGACAAGTGCATAATATTTAAATCCTTTGAATAGTTTGTCTCCCTTGATATTTTAAGTGGAATATTGTGGGCTTCTGCATAGTCAATTTCTTCTTCACGAGATTTTATGTCCCAAATTCTCCAAGGTGCAATTATTGGCATATCTGGAGCAAAATGTTTAATCCCCATTTCAAAACGAATTTGATCATTTCCCTTTCCTGTACAGCCGTGGCAAATTGCATCGCAATTTTCTTTTTCTGCAATTTCAACTAGGGACTTTGCTATAAGAGGTCTTGCTGTTGCAGTTCCCAAGAGATAATTTTTTTCATACTTTGCACCCATTTTTATAGTTGGAAATACAAAATCTTTTACATATTCTTCTACAAGATCAACTATATAAATCTTCGAAGCTCCTGTTTTAATAGCCTTCTCTTCTAGGCCTTCAAGTTCTTTTTCTTGACCAACATTTCCCACTACTGCAATAACCTCACAATTATAATTTTCCTTTAACCAAGGAATAATAATTGACGTATCAAGGCCACCTGAATATGCTAGAGCAATTTTTTATAATTAGTTTTTTTCATTTTTATCCTCCAAATTAAATCTTTAATATTACAACAGCTAACTTTGAGACTCAAAAAAGTATAAAAAATCGCCCCTATCAAGGGACGAAGAACGTGGTACCACCCAAATTTGTATATTTCTATACTCAAAAACTATAACGCATAACCGGGCAAATCTAAATATCGAGATGCCAGTTCCAAGCTCCTATTTCAAATTATCCTCCTATTTTCTCCCAGCAAACGAAAACTCTCTTTAAGTCTTGGATAATTTTACTTCGCTTTTCAAAACTTTTGATTTGTTTGATATCCTAGCAAGATAATTTTTGTTTGTCAAGCATATTTTTAAAAAAATTTTGTAATTTATCAAGTTAAAATAATTCTATCTATTAAATGCAAAGAAAAATTAATTTTAAAATTTTTTGAATTTTATATCTCTCAAAATATTTTTTTAATTTTTTTATAAAAACTATTGACAAAAATAATTTATCGTAGTAGAGTGTTCAGAAATCAATGAAGTGGACAAAAAGTATTTTCAGAAACTTTTTAGAGAGCAAGGTTAGGTGAAAGCTTGCAAGTGAAAGGAATATAATAGAACCACTGAGATTCTGTAAGGAAATTAGTATTTACAGAGGTTAACTGCCTTAAAGTTTTGAGATATCCAAAAGATAATTAGAGTGGTACCGCGGACTTCGCCTCTTTCATAGAGGCGATTTTTTTATTATGGAGGGAAAATTATGAAAAAAATATTAAGTATATCAAGTCTTATTTTACTAGTATTAATATTCGGCCTTGTAATATTTTTTACTAAGTCCAAGGACATTTCTAATTCAAGATTAGATGAAATAAAAAAATCAGGAAAAATCGTCATGGGTTGCAATGCAAACTACCCACCTTTCGAATTTCACAAAAATATAGATGACAAAGACGAAATCCTTGGCCTTGATGTTTTTATTGAAAGGAAATAGCAAAAGACCTTGGTGTTGAACTAGAATTTCAGACATGGAATTTTCATCAGTTCTTGCAAGTCTAGATACAGGTGTTATTGATCTAGCTATCTCTGGAGTTTCAAAGACTCCTGAAAGAGAAAAGTCCATGGC
>NZ_UATM01000015.1 GCF_900454685.1 Peptoniphilus harei
ATTCTTTCAATGCCATACTCATCAATATTTGCAGAAGGTTCATCAAACACATATACATCTGGATTGGTAGCATAAATAGATGCAATAGCAAGTAATTGCTTTTCTCCACCTGACATCATAAAACATTTCTGTTTTTAATCTTTCAATTCCCAAATCACGTACCACTTTAAAAACTTGTCTTTTATTTTATCAGGGTTTTCACCTAAATTTTCTAATCCAAATGTTAGTTCACTATCTGAATCTAAATTAAAAAACTGTGTTTGGGGTTTGAAAAATTGTTCCCACTTTTTCAGAAATTTCATATATCTTCATTTGTTTTGTGTTTATCCCATTTATAAAATATTTCCTAATAAATTTCCCTCTAAAAAATGAGGAATCAATCCATTGATTAATTTTGTTATAGTTGTTTTCCCAGAACCAGATTTTCCGCATAATAAGATAACTTCTCCTTGATTAATCTTTATTGAAATTTTCTTTAACTGTTCTTCTAAGCTTCTCTTATAGGAATATGAAGCTTCATTTATATTAATCATGTTTCGTACTCTTATAAAAATAACTTGAACTTTAAATTAAAGAACATCAGATGCATAATAGAATAATTATTAGATCCCAAATGTTAAATCCTGCATCATCCATAAAAGTCTTTCTTGCAGGATTTTCTATCCCTCTTACTGTAATAGCCTGAGCTAATTCATCTGCGGTATTAGAAGCTGTAACTATTAATGATATAGTCCTAATTGTATCTTTTTAAATCCAGTCACGCCTCTTATTTTATTGCATCTGAGATTAATATTTTTCTTCTCTTAAAGATGGAAAATATCTGATGCCTATTGCTAGAGAAATAATTAGGCTTTTTGGAAAATGCATCATTTTAAGGCATACATAATATTTCGTATAGGATTAGTTTTTACAAGAATTTGACCAACTAAAAAAATCGGTATAACTTAGGAGCATGAATCACCAATAATCCAAAATGTGCTGATATGACATCTGGTAGAATCGGCAAAACAAAATATTTCAATCCCTGTAATAATACAAACATAGATAATGCCTTTAAAGATATTTAACAAGTCCCATAAATAACGCTATAATAGCAACAATTAAAAGAATAAAAAATCTAATTTTAAGCTATTATTGCAAGCTAATAATACTAACTGAAATCAAAAAAATGATTTCAGTTAGTGGATTTAGCTTTATAATGCCTCTTACAATACCCTCCATTTACATAATTCCAGCTTTCTCAAAACGTTTTTTGAACATTGCTTTACCTATATATGCACCAATGACTCCTCCAATAAATGCAGTAATGATCATCCCGATAAGTGTTGGAATTGAAATTAAAGTTTGTAATTTATTTACATATTCTGGACTCATTCCCATTTTAATAATAGACTTCATATAAGATTCTTGGAACAACCACATAGGCAATGGTGAGCCAATCAACCCAATGCAAATCAATCCTGAAGATACTATTACGCTTTTTTGACTTTTATATCCCAAAATTTTTCTAGTAATTTCTGCTAAAACCCCTGCAATAACGCAAGTTATGACAATTGTAAAAGTGCATTCTCCTATAGCAAAAATATATAATCCCTGTAATTGCTATCAAAAGTAAAGCCGTTCCTGGTTTTGGCACCTTAGAGACCAACAACATGTAAATAAAATTACATATTATGCCTGTCATTGCTGGCCATAATAACCAAAGTATCGGAGAAAACACAGGAATAAACATTACCGCCATGGATAACGCCATATAAATCACTGAAAAAATGCCGATGTTAACTAAATCTTTTGTTTTTAATTTTGATTCATTCATTTGAATACCTCCATTTAAATTTTTATATTTATTTACCAGTTACAATATGATTGATTCAAAATAATCTTTACTGGTAAATTTTTTTTATTTTTGTTTACTTTCCATAAAACGCAGAAAATCGGGATTAACCCGATTTCAAAATTTATTATTTTTTAATTTTATATTATGTTTTCATTTAATAATCCTCCTCCAACCAAAATTCATTGCTGCCTCCATCATATCGATAAAATTTAAGGCTTCATTATATGGATACCTATGTGTGATTACCTCAAATAAAGGCGTACATGCCATTGTATAAAGAACATGAAGTTCATCATCATTCAAATCATTTACTTCAATCTTTTTTTCTTTAAGAATCTCAATTAATTTCTTAGCGCCCTGCACTTCAAGATTCACTAAATCATGACGAATTGATTCAAATTCCGTACCATGAGAACAGTTAAACAGAAGATTAACTATAGGATCGTTTTGGTAAATAAATTCCAATAATTCCCTATTACTATCATCAGATTTTTCTCCAAAAGCTTGTAAACCATTTACTTTAATTTCTTCAATCGCTTGATTTGTCAATTCTTTACTTCTTCTGTATAAGTGATTAAGTATAGGACTTACAAGTACTTTAAAAATATCTTCTTTAGATTTAAAATGCTTATATATTGCACCAGGCGTAATTCCTGCATTTTTAGCAATAGTGCGAATAGAAGCCTCTTCGAATCCATGCTCTGTAAACTCGCTTTTTGCACTTTTTAATATTTTCTCTATTGTAACATCTTTGTCTCTCAGTAAGTTTCACCTCCCAAATTAAGATAACACCGTTTACTATATTTTAGCATAAAGAAGCTAATGAAGTCAACAATCACTATCAATTACATTTTTTTATGATAACATATTATTTAATTATCTATAAATTCTCTTGTTAGGTCCGCTACTAGTTTCCATTCTGGATCAAGCATACAATCATGACACACATCGTCTAAAACAACAATTTTTGATTTATACAACTTAGCTGATTCTATTACTGATTCTCCGAGTAAACAATTGTCATTTTTAGAATATATGGTTAAATTGGAACATTAAATTCTATTTTTTTAATTGAGGAATAAATAACAGGCAACATTCTTATGCTTAGAGGTTCCTTATTCATTTTATCAATATACTTTTTAGCGTTATTAACTCTTCCAGAAAAAAAGAATTCTTCCCTTGTCAACTTAATATAATTCTTATTAGTAAAGAATAAATTTTTAATCCTGTTTTCAATTGGAAATGGCATTAAAAAAACCATTGATTTCGGCACACAATCTTTATAAGTTTTTAAAAATTCATTTATAAACAAATTACCCATAGAATGTGTTATAAAAATAAACTCTGTATCAATTTTTTTAATATTTTCCCTTAATATTTTCATAGAATCTTTAAATTTTTAGCTTCTTTTGATAATGCATGCACATGTAAATTGTATCCTTTTTCCTTAAAGTATGGTATAAAATGTTCATTCCAGCACCATTCATAATGAAAAGCTCCACATACTAAAATAATTGTTTCTTTCATGACTACTTATTTATCTCCTTTTTTATATTTTAACAACAAATAATTGATTTGCTGTTTTTTTTAAAATATAAAAAAGGAGATAAATAAGTAGTCATGAAAGAAACAATTATTTTAGTATGTGGAGCTTTTCATTATGAATGGTGCTGGAATGAACATTTTATACCATACTTAAGGAAAAAGGATACAATTTACATGTGCATGCATTATCAAAAGAAGCTAAAAATTTAAAAGATTCTATGAAATATTAAGGGAAAATATTAAAAAAATTGATACAGAGTTTATTTTTATAACACATTCTATGGGTAATTTGTTTATAAATGAATTTTTAAAAACTTATAAAGATTGTGTGCCGAAATCAATGGTTTTTTTAATGCCATTTCAATTGAAAACAGGATAAAAATTTATTCTTTACTAATAAGAATTATATTAAGTTGACAAGGGAAGAATTCTTTTTTCTGGAAGAGTTAATAACGCTAAAAAGTATATTGATAAAATGAATAAGGAACCTCTAAGCATAAGAATGTTGCCTGTTATTTATTCCTCAATTAAAAAAATAGAATTTAATGTTCCAATTTAACCATATATTCTAAAAATGACAATTGTTTACTCGGAGAATCAGTAATAGAATCAGCTAAGTTGTATAAATCAAAATTGTTGTTTTAGACGATGTGTGTCATGATTGTATGCTTGATCCAGAATGGAAACTAGTAGCGGACCTAACAAGAGAATTTATAGATAATTAAATAATATGTTATCATAAAAAATGTAATTGATAGTGATTGTTGACTTCATTAGCTTCTTTATGCTAAAATATAGTAAACGGTGTTATCTTAATTTGGGAGGTGAAACTTACTGAGAGACAAAGATGTTACAATAGAGAAAATATTAAAAAGTGCAAAAAGCGAGTTTACAGAGCATGGATTCGAAGAGGCTTCTATTCGCACTATTGCTAAAAATGCAGGAATTACGCCTGGTGCAATATATAAGCATTTTAAATCTAAAGAAGATATTTTTAAAGTACTTGTAAGTCCTATACTTAATCACTTATACAGAAGAAGTAAAGAATTGACAAATCAAGCGATTGAAGAAATTAAAGTAAATGGTTTACAAGCTTTTGGAGAAAAATCTGATGATAGTAATAGGGAATTATTGGAATTTATTTACCAAAACGATCCTATAGTTAATCTTCTGTTTAACTGTTCTCATGGTACGGAATTTGAATCAATTCGTCATGATTTAGTGAATCTTGAAGTGCAGGGCGCTAAGAAATTAATTGAGATTCTTAAAGAAAAAAAGATTGAAGTAAATGATTTGAATGATGATGAACTTCATGTTCTTATACAATGGCATGTACGCCTTTATTTGAGGTAATCACACATAGGTATCCATATAATGAAGCCTTAAATTTTATCGATATGATGGAGGCAGCAATGAATTTTGGTTGGAGGAGGATTATTAAATGAAAACATAATATAAAATTAAAAAATAATAAATTTTGAAATCGGGTTAATCCCGATTTTCTGCGTTTTATGGAAAGTAAACAAAAATAAAAAAAATTTACCAGTAAAGATTATTTTGAATCAATCATATTGTAACTGGTAAATAAATATAAAAATTTAAATGGAGGTATTCAAATGAATGAATCAAAATTAAAAACAAAAGATTTAGTTAACATCGGCATTTTTTCAGTGATTTATATGGCGTTATCCATGGCGGTAATGTTTATTCCTGTGTTTTCTCCGATACTTTGGTTATTATGGCCAGCAATGACAGGCATAATATGTAATTTTATTTACATGTTGTTGGTCTCTAAGGTGCCAAAACCAGGAACGGCTTTACTTTTGATAGCAATTACAGGGATTATATATTTTGCTATAGGAGAATGCACTTTTACAATTGTCATAACTTGCGTTATTGCAGGGGTTTTAGCAGAAATTACTAGAAAAATTTTGGGATATAAAAGTCAAAAAAGCGTAATAGTATCTTCAGGATTGATTTGCATTGGGTTGATTGGCTCACCATTGCCTATGTGGTTGTTCCAAGAATCTTATATGAAGTCTATTATTAAAATGGGAATGAGTCCAGAATATGTAAATAAATTACAAACTTTAATTTCAATTCCAACACTTATCGGGATGATCATTACTGCATTTATTGGAGGAGTCATTGGTGCATATATAGGTAAAGCAATGTTCAAAAAACGTTTTGAGAAAGCTGGAATTATGTAAATGGAGGGTATTGTAAGAGGCATTATAAAGCTAAATCCACTAACTGAAATCATTTTTTTGATTTCAGTTAGTATTATTAGCTTTGCAAATAATAGCTTAAAATTAGATTTTTTTATTCTTTTAATTGTTGCTATTATAGCGTTATTTATGGGACTTGTTAAAATATCTTTAAAGGCATTATCTATGTTTGTATTATTACAGGGATTGAAATATTTTGTTTGCCGATTCTACCAGATGTCATATCAGCACATTTTGGATTATTGGTGATTCATGCTCCTAAGTTAATACCGATTTTTTTAGTTGGTCAAATTCTTGTAAAAACTAATCCTATACGAAATATTATGTATGCCTTAAAAATGATGCATTTTCCAAAAAGCCTAATTATTTCTCTAGCAATAGGCATCAGATATTTTCCATCTTTAAGAGAAGAAAAAATATTAATCTCAGATGCAATAAAAATAAGAGGCGTGACTGGATTTAAAAGATACAATTAGGACTAATATCATTAATAGTTACAGCTTCTAATACCGCAGATGAATTAGCTCAGGCTATTACAGTAAGAGGGATAGAAAATCCTGCAAGAAAGACTTTTATGGATGATGCAGGATTTAACATTTGGGATCTAATAATTATTCTATTATGCATTCTGATGTTCTTTAATTTAAAGTTCAAGTTATTTTTATAAGAGGTACGAAACATGATTAATATAAATGAAGCTTCATATTCCTATAAGAGAAGCTTAGAAGAACAGTTAAAGAAAATTTCAATAAAGATTAATCAAGGAGAAGTTATCTTATTATGCGGAAAATCTGGTTCTGGGAAAACAACTATAACAAAATTAATCAATGGATTGATTCCTCATTTTTTAGAGGGAAATTTATTAGGAAATATTTTTATAAATGGGATAAACACAAAACAAATGAAGATATATGAAATTTCTGAAAAAGTGGGAACAATTTTTCAAAACCCCAAAACACAGTTTTTTAATTTAGATTCAGATAGTGAACTAACATTTGGATTAGAAAATTTAGGTGAAAACCTGATAAAATAAAAAGACAAGTTTTTAAAGTGGTACGTGATTTGGGAATTGAAAGATTAAAAAACAGAAATGTTTTTATGATGTCAGGTGGAGAAAAGCAATTACTTGCTATTGCATCTATTTATGCTACCAATCCAGATGTATATGTGTTTGATGAACCTTCTGCAAATATTGATGAGTATGGCATTGAAAGAATAAGAGAGATGCTTATAAATCTTAAAACTCAGGGCAAGACAATTATTATTTCTGAACATAGACTCTATTATTTAATGGATTTAATTGATAGAGCTATTTATTTACAAGACGGAAAAATAAAATATGTTTTTTCAAATGTGGAATTTTCTTCAATTAGTGATGACTCACGAAAGAAACTAGGACTTAGAACTTTTGTAAGAAAGAAAAATGATGATTTTGCAAATCCTGTCACATTTTGTGAATCTGATGACTTTGTAGTTTCAAATTTAGAATATGAAAATAAGAAACAAAAAATTTTAGATAAGATAAATATTTCCGGAAACAAGGGAGATATTATTGCAATAACAGGTAAAAATGGTCAAGGAAAAACAACATTAATGAGAATTTTGTGTGGACTGTTGAAAGAAAACGAAGGAAAAATAAGCTATAAAGGAAGTCCATAAAATATAAAAAACGAAGAAAACTTTGTTATATGGTTATGCAAGATGTAATTCATCAGTTTTTTTCGGAATCTGTAAGAGATGAATTTAGTTTATTTGATTCTAAAATAGATGAAAAGCAAATAGATAATATTCTAGAAAAATTAGATCTTAAAAAATTAGATAATCGTCATCCTATGTGCTTATCAGGAGGTCAAATGCAGAGACTTTCTGTAGCATTGGGGATGTTAATGAATAGAGAAATTATTATTTTGGACGAACCAACGAGTGGACTTGATTATACAAATATGCTCGAAATAAGCAAAGTCATTAAAGAATTTTCAAATAATAAAATTATATTTATTGTTACGCATGATAATGAATTGATTGATAGTACATGTAATAAATTATTGGAAATTTGCGATGGCAGAATAAAAAGATTTTATGAAAGAAGGTAAAAGATGGATATCTTAAAGGGACATAAAAGCAAGATTTTCGCAGCTGTATTCATTGCGATAATAGGAGTAGGATTTGGTGTAATACCTTATTTTTCTGTAGCAGCCATTATTAATAACTTGGTTGCAAAAAATGCAAATTTAAATAATTATTATCCATATATTTTTGCTGTATTTTTGGGATTTTGGCAAGTATATTATTTCATGAAATATCTACTATTATTTCTCATAATCTTGCCTACAGGATTATTGAAGATAAAAGAAAGTTATTAGCTGACAAATTAAGTAAAATTTCTATGGGAGAAGTTGAAAGAAAAAGCAGCGGACAGTGGTCTCAATTTATGGTGGAAACACTTGATAAAATGGAAAAACCGATTGCTCATGTGATTCCAGAAGTTATTGCTAATATATTCATTCCTATAGTATTGATCATAACAATTTTTATAATGGACTGGAGAATAGGAATTGCAAATTTACTTACATTCCATTAGGATTATTGTTCTCAATGTTAATGATGCGAGGTTATGAAGAAAAATCTAAAAGATACCAAGAAGCAGCTAAAGCTATGAATACGACAATGGTTGAATATGTAAATGGTATTAAAGTTATAAAAGCATTTAATAAATCAGCATCATCATTTGGGAAATTTAGAAAGACTGTTGAAGAGAATAAGAACGCATGCTTGATTGGTATTTGAGTGTTTGTTTTTCAATGACAGCAACTATGGAAACTATCCCGTCAACTATGGTATTCGTTTTACCAGCTTCATTGTATTTCTTTATGAAGGGTAGTGTTGAAGTAGGAACTCTTATCACGTGTATATTGCTTTTCATATGACTCATAGCTTTTATTAAGGTTATATGAGCATATGAAGCAATATACACGTGATAAGAGTTCCTACTTCAACACTACCCTTCATAAAGAAATACAATGAAGCTGGTAAAACGAATACCATAGTTGACGGGATAGTTTCCATAGTTGCTGTCATTGAAAAACAAACACTCAAATACCAATCAAGCATTGCGTTCTTATTCTCTTCAACAGTCTTTCTAAATTTCCCAAATGATGATGCTGATTTATTAAATGCTTTTATAACTTTAATACCATTTACATATTCAACCATTGTCGTATTCATAGCTTTAGCTGCTTCTTGGTATCTTTTAGATTTTTCTTCATAACCTCGCATCATTAACATTGAGAACAATAATCCTAATGGAATTGTAAGTAATTTGCAATTCCTATTCTCCAGTCCATTATAAAATTGTTATGATCAATACTATAGGAATGAATATATTTAGCAATAACTTCTGGAATCACATGAGCAATCGGTTTTTCCATTTTATCAAGTGTTTCCACCATAAATTGAGACCACTGTCCGCTGCTTTTTCTTTCAACTTCTCCATAGAAATTTTACTTAATTGTCAGCTAATAACTTTCTTTTTATCTTCAATAATCCTGTAGGCAAGATTATGAGAAATAATAGTAGATATTTCATGAAATAATATACTTGCCAAAAATCCCAAAAATACAGCAAAAATATATGGATAATAATTATTTAAATTTGCATTTTTTGCAACCAAGTTATTAATAATGGCTGCTACAGAAAAATAAGGTATTACACCAAATCCTACTCCTATTATCGCAATGAATACAGCTGCGAAAATCTTGCTTTTATGTCCCTTTAAGATATCCATCTTTTACCTTCTTTCATAAAATCTTTTATTCTGCCATCGCAAATTTCAATAATTTATTACATGTACTATCAATCAATTCATTATCATGCGTAACATAATATAATTTATTATTTGAAAATTCTTTAATGACTTTGCTTATTTCGAGCATATTTGTATAATCAAGTCCACTCGTTGGTTCGTCCAAAATAATAATTTCTCTATTCATTAACATCCCCAATGCTACAGAAAGTCTCTGCATTTGACCTCCTGATAAGCACATAGGATGACGATTATCTAATTTTTTAAGATCTAATTTTTCTAGAATATTATCTATTTGCTTTTCATCTATTTTAGAATCAAATAAACTAAATTCATCTCTTACAGATTCCGAAAAAACTGATGAATTACATCTTGCATAACCATATAACAAAGTTTTCTTCGTTTTTTATATTTTATGGGACTTCCTTTATAGCTTATTTTTCCTTCGTTTTCTTTCAACAGTCCACACAAAATTCTCATTAATGTTGTTTTTCCTTGACCATTTTTACCTGTTATGCAATAATATCTCCCTTGTTTCCGGAAATATTTATCTTATCTAAATTTTTTGTTTCTTATTTTCATATTCTAAATTTGAAAACTACAAAGTCATCAGATTCACAAAATGTGACAGGATTTGCAAAATCATCATTTTTCTTTCTTACAAAAGTTCTAAGTCCTAGTTTCTTTCGTGAGTCATCACTAATTGAAGAAAATTCCACATTTGAAAAAACTATTTTATTTTTCCGTCTTGTAAATAAATAGCTCTATCAATTAAATCCATTAAATAATAGAGTCTATGTTCAGAAATAATAATTGTCTTGCCCTGAGTTTTAAGATTTATAAGCATCTCTCTTATTCTTTCAATGCCATATCATCAATATTTGCAGAAGGTTCATCAAACACATATACATCTGGATTGGTAGCATAAATAGATGCAATAGCAAGTAATTGCTTTTCTCCACCTGACATCATAAAAACATTTCTGTTTTTTAATCTTTCAATTCCCAAATCACGTACCACTTTAAAAACTTGTCTTTTTATTTTATCAGGGTTTTCACCTAAATTTTCTAATCCAAATGTTAGTTCACTATCTGAATCTAAATTAAAAAACTGTGTTTTGGGGTTTTGAAAAATTGTTCCCACTTTTTCAGAAATTTCATATATCTTCATTTGTTTGTGTTTATCCCATTTATAAAAATATTCCTAATAATTTCCCTCTAAAAAATGAGGAATCAATCCATTGATTAATTTTGTTATAGTTGTTTTCCCAGAACCAGATTTTCCGCATAATAAGATAACTTCTCCTTGATTATCTTTATTGAAATTTTCTTTAACTGTTCTTCTAAGCTTCTCTTATAGGAATATGAAGCTTCATTTATATTAATCATGTTTCGTACCTCTTATAAAAATAACTTGAACTTTAATTAAAGAACATCAGAATGCATAATAGAATAATTATTAGATCCCAAATGTTAAATCCTGCATCATCCATAAAAGTCTTTCTTGCAGGATTTTCTATCCTCTTACTGTAATAGCCTGAGCTAATTCATCTGCGGTATTAGAAGCTGTAACTATTAATGATATTAGTCCTAATTGTATCTTTTTAAATCCAGTCACGCCTCTTATTTTTATTGCATCTGAGATTAATATTTTTCTTCTCTTAAAGATGGAAATATCTGATGCCTATTGCTAGAGAAATAATTAGGCTTTTTGAAAATGCATCATTTTTAAGGCATACATAATATTTCGTATAGGATTAGTTTTTACAAGAATTTGACAACTAAAAAATCGGTATTAACTTAGGAGCATGAATCACCAATAATCCAAAATGTGCTGATATGACATCTGGTAGAATCGGCAAACAAAATATTTCAATCCCTGTAATAATACAAACATAGATAATGCCTTTAAAGATATTTTAACAAGTCCCATAAATAACGCTATAATAGCAACAATTAAAAGAATAAAAAAATCTAATTTTAAGCTATTATTTGCAAAGCTAATAATACTAACTGAAATCAAAAAAAATGATTTCAGTTAGTGGATTTAGCTTTATAATGCCTCTTACAATACCCTCCATTTACATAATTCCAGCTTTCTCAAAACGTTTTTTGAACATTGCTTTACCTATATATGCACCAATGACTCCTCCAATAAATGCAGTAATGATCATCCCGATAAGTGTTGGAATTGAAATTAAAGTTTGTAATTTATTTACATATTCTGGACTCATTCCCATTTTAATAATAGACTTCATATAAGATTCTTGGAACAACCACATAGGCAATGGTGAGCCAATCAACCCAATGCAAATCAATCCTGAAGATACTATTACGCTTTTTTGACTTTTATATCCCAAATTTTTCTAGTAATTTCTGCTAAAACCCCTGCAATAACGCAAGTTATGACAATTGTAAAAGTGCATTCTCCTATAGCAAAATATATAATCCCTGTAATTGCTATCAAAAGTAAAGCCGTTCCTGGTTTTGGCACCTTAGAGACCAACAACATGTAAATAAAATTACATATTATGCCTGTCATTGCTGGCCATAATAACCAAAGTATCGGAGAAAACACAGGAATAAACATTACCGCCATGGATAACGCCATATAAATCACTGAAAAAATGCCGATGTTAACTAAATCTTTTGTTTTTAATTTTGATTCATTCATTTGAATACCTCCATTTAAATTTTTATATTTATTACCAGTTACAATATGATTGATTCAAAATAATCTTTACTGGTAAATTTTTTTTATTTTTGTTTACTTTCCATAAAACGCAGAAAATCGGGATTAACCCGATTTCAAAATT
>NZ_UATM01000017.1 GCF_900454685.1 Peptoniphilus harei
GTCGTTCATCCTATTTAAACATTTTAATAGGGTAGACTTGCCGCAACCTGATGGCCCAATAAAGGAAAGAATTTCTCTTTTCTCTTATGTCTAAGTTTATATTGTGAAGAGCTTGAAAGTCTCCGTAGAAGAGATCAAGATCCTTAACGCTCATTTTGTATTCATTATTCAACCTCACTAAGTTTGTTTGCAAGTTTTGAAGACCAGTTTATTATTAAAACTAAAATCAAGAGGACCATGCCAGTTGCATAGGCTTCTCCAACGTGCTTTCCTTCTGATGAAAGAACGTACATGTGAAGAGCAAGAGTCCTTGATGATGATCTAATAGATGTTGGAAGAGATGTTGCTGTTCCCAGTGTGTACATAAGGGCAGCAGTTTCTCCAACTACACGGCCAACAGATAAAATTATGCCTGATAAAATCCCTGGGATTGCTATAGGAAGTACAACCTTAAAGATTGTCCTAAGCTTACCTGCACCAAGGGCAAGGGAACCTTGTCTCACTGATGGGTGAACTGACTTTAAAGCTTCTTCAGTTGACCTGATAATAATTGGCAAGATCATTATAGAAACTGTTAGAACACCAGAAATTACTGAAAATCCCATTTTTAATTTTAGTCCAAAGAATAACATTCCAAAGAGTCCGTATACAATGGAAGGAATACCTGCAAGAGTTTCTGTTGCAAGTCTTATTGCCTTTACTAGTTTTGTTTTCCACCCTTGTGTACTCAACTAAAAATATTGCAGTAAAAATTCCAATAGGTGATGCCAGTAAAATTGAAAGGACAACTGTTAAAAGTGTTGTACATGGCAGGACCCATGGATAGATTTTCTGTTGAATAGTTAAGAGACAACATACTCGGTCTAAAGGATAGGGCTCCCTTTACTACAACAAATATAACTATAAAGACTAGGACTCCAAGAGTCATAGCTGAAAATAGTCTCGTTGTTATTTTATAAAAGGACATCTTGCCAACAAAGTGAAGTCCAAGAATTGAAATTATAAATAGGGCCAAGAGACCTAGGGCAATTATTTTAGTCATTTTTTCCCTCCTGTTCTTAACTATGAAGAAACTTGTATTTATTATTAAGATAAAAATAAATAGGACTCCTGCTGTTGCTATTAGGGCTTGCCTGTGGTCGCCAGCAAGCGTAAGCCATTTCCAATACAATATTTGTAGTCATAGTTCTAATTCCCTTGAGAGGGTTAAGTGTAAGTCTTGTTTGGTTACCAGCAACAAGGATTACTGCCATAGTTTCACCAATGGCACGACCAATTCCAAGTATAATTCCTGCAAAAATTCCTGATCTTGCAGCAGGTATCATAACTCTTGTTATAGTTTCATCGTGAGATGCCCCAAGAGAAAGTGAGCCTGAGTAATAAGACTTTGGCACAGTTCTAAGTGAAGCTTCTGCCATAGAAATTATTGTTGGTAGGATCATTATTAAAAGCAAGATTGATGCACTTAAAATATTCATCCCATTTCCACCAAAGATAGACTTGTTAATAGGAACAATAATTGTTAGGGCAAAGAAACCATAAACTATTGATGGAATCCCTGTCATTAAATTAAGTCCTGGTTTTAAAATTTTGTAAATTTTTGGGACAATCAAAGGCCAAGTAGGCTGCCACATAATGGCAACTGCACTGCTCCCAAACAAGATAGGGCTGTAATAATTATTGAGCCAAGAATCATGGATAAGATTCCATAAGTTGGCGGTTGATTCATAGGTGCCCAAGAGTCGTTAAATATAAAATCTTCACTCCAACTTACCAAAAAATTCTATTGAATCTTTGAAGATAAAGGTACAAATTAGGAGTAAGAAGAAAATTGAAAAGTACAGAACAAAGTAGGAAGAATACTTAGATACTTCTTCCCACGAAAATGTCCTGGTCCTCTTGTCATCTCGAGGGGCCTTTATATTAATATTTTCCATTTTATTTCCTTTGCATTTTTTATTTTGCAAGTCCTGACCACTCAGTTAATTCTCCAGTAAAGATTTTTTGTAAATCATCCATAGTCACATCTTCACAAGCATTTTCTTTATTTACAATAACTGCGATACCATCTCTTGCAATAACTGTGAAATCAAGAGCATTCTTTTCTTCGTCCTTAAGTTCTCTTGATGCCATACCAATTTGTGCAGTTCCTTCCATTGCAGCAGTCATACCAGCTGATGAACCATTAGATTGGATATCAATCACAACATTAGGGTTCTTTGCCTTGTAAGCTTCAACAAGTTTTTCCATAAGAGGAGTAACAGAAGTTGAACCTGCAACAGTTAATTTTGCATCGCTATCAATTGGTTCATAAGTTTCGCCCTTAGCGTCTCCAACGTAACCTTCTTCTTCACAAATTTTTTGTCCTTCGTCAGACATGATAAATTTAACTAAGTCCATTGATTTTTCATCTACATCTTTTTTGTAAGCTAGGTTAAAAGGTCTAGAAAGCTTATAAGAGTTTGACTTAATGTTTTCTGGAGTAGCTTCAACTCCTTCAACCTTTAGAGCCTTAACATCGTCGTTTAAAGATCCAAGAGAAATGTAACCAATTGAACCTGCATCATTTTGTACAGTAGTAAGAACTGCATCAGTGGAAGATTGAACAGCAGCTTCTTCATAAGTCTTGTCAACTTCCTTGTCGCCTTCCTTAACAAGAACTCCTGTTAGTTCAGTGAAGGCTGATCTTGTACCTGAACCTTGTTCTCTTGATATAACGTTAATTGTTCCAAGATCTTTTCCTTCTGCACCTGCAGCTCCACCAGCATTAGCAGTGGCATTTTCCTTTTTATTTCCTCCACAAGCAACAAGACTTGCACCTAGAGCAAGAACTACAGCAATCTTTCCAAAACTTTTTAACTTCATTAATTTTCATCCTTTCAAACTTAATTTTATTTTTTATTTCATGGTCATTATAATTTTGATTTGTAAATTGCCAAGATGTCTTTTGTAAATTTTATGTAAATTATTTTGATTTTTTTGAAAGGAAAAATTTAATAAATATTCAATCAAAAAAGAGACTCGAGTTAACGAGTCCCTCTAATTTTAAAATTGAGCCTTCAATTTTTATAATTTTAATAATCTTAATACTTGTCTAGGTAATATTTTGCACCAAGCTTATCCCAAGACAATCTTGTATTAGAATTTTCTAAATAATAGATTCCAGCAATCGCATATGAATCTCGACCAGCAAAAAATCCAGTAGATCCATAGGTTTTATGAGATTCTTCTACTACTAAAGCATTTTTATCTTTATCATAATATCCATATTGTTCATCAAAAAATTCAGAGCTTCTGTCTGATGATAATATCGTTCTGTTAGTTAATTTATACCTTCCATTTCCTAAGCTTGTAATATATGTGTAAGTATCAATAGGGTAACTGTTTCCATCTGCACCATAACTACTAGGACCATACCAGGACCCTACAAGGACATCATCTGTAGAAACAACATAATGTTCATCCTTAAGTTGTTTTTCTTTGGCAACATTTGATTCAGTTTTTTTAACATATACAGTTTCTTCCTTTGGTTGAACTGTTGGTTGAGTGTAAGTTGTTTTGTTTGTCTTATAAGTTGTAATATTACCAAGTTTTGATCTTCCACTTGTTCTATAGTTATCAATATCAGTAAATAATAGAGTTAATAAGCTCTCCATACTGTCAGCTTCTAAAATCTTTTCACTGTTTATTGTTAATTTATAAGTAACAATGTTTATTGTGTAGTCAGTAATTACTGGATTAGCACCTTCATAATAATAAACTACCTTGTAATTTTGTTATATACAGGATTATCACCAATATATACTGCTTTATAATCCTTAGAATAATCTACTTTTTCACCAAAAGATTCGGCGATTGCACGAAGAGGTACGAAAGTTCTATCATCTTTGATTTCAGCAGGTGCGTCTAAAGTAAGAACTTTACCATTTACTTTCATCTTGTTTGAGCCAATAGTAAGTTCAACATTTGTGTTACCATTTTTCATTATTACTTTTTTATTGGCACCATCCCACTTTGACATGCAATAGATACCTAGATTCTATGCATGCTATAAGTGGGATGGATGCCAATTAAAAAAGTAATAATGAAAAATGGTAACACAAATGTTGAACTTACTATTGGCTCAAAACAAGATGAAAGTAAATGGTAAAGTTCTTACTTTAGACGCACCTGCTGAAATCAAAGATGATAGAACTTTCGTACCTCTTCGGTGCAATCGCCGGAATCTTTTGGTGAAAAAGTAGATTATTCTAAGGATTATAAAGCAGTATATATTGGTGATAATCCTGTATATAACAAAAATTACAAGGTAGTTTATTATTATGAAGGTGCTAATCCAGTAATTACTGACTACACAATAAACATTGTTACTTATAAATTAACAATAAACAGTGAAAAGATTTTAGAAGCTGACAGTATGGAGAGCTTATTAACTCTATTATTTACTGATATTGATAACTATAGAACAAGTGGAAGATCAAAACTTGGTAATATTACAACTTATAAGACAAACAAAACAACTTACACTCAACCAACAGTTCAACCAAAGGAAGAAACTGTATATGTTAAAAAAACTGAATCAAATGTTGCCAAAGAAAAACAACTTAAGGATGAACATTATGTTGTTTCTACAGATGATGTCCTTGTAGGGTCCTGGTATGGTCCTAGTAGTTATGGTGCAGATGGAAACAGTTACCCTATTGATACTTACACATATATTACAAGCTTAGGAAATGGAAGGTATAAATTAACTAACAGAACGATATTATCATCAGACAGAAGCTCTGAATTTTTTGATGAACAATATGGATATTATGATAAAGATAAAAATGCTTTAGTAGTAGAAGAATCTCATAAAACCTATGGATCTACTGGATTTTTTGCTGGTCGAGATTCATATGCGATTGCTGGAATCTATTATTTAGAAAATTCTAATACAAGATTGTCTTGGGATAAGCTTGGTGCAAATATTACCTAGACAAGTATTAAGATTATTAAAATTATAAAAATTGAAGGCTCAATTTTAAAATTAGAGGGACTCGTTAACTCGAGTCTCTTTTTGATTGAATATTTATTAAATTTTTCCTTTCAAAAAAATCAAAATAATTTACATAAAATTTACAAAAGACATCTTGGCAATTTACAAATCAAAATTATAATGACCATGAAATAAAAAATAAAATTAAGTTTTGAAAGGATGAAAATTAATGAAGTTAAAAAGTTTTGGAAAGATTGCTGTAGTTCTTGCTCTAGGTGCAAGTCTTGTTGCTTGTGGAGGAAATAAAAAGGAAAATGCCACTGCTAATGCTGGTGGAGCTGCAGGTGCAGAAGGAAAAGATCTTGGAACAATTAACGTTATATCAAGAGAACAAGGTTCAGGTACAAGATCAGCCTTCACTGAACTAACAGGAGTTCTTGTTAAGGAAGGCGACAAGGAAGTTGACAAGACTTATGAAGAAGCTGCTGTTCAATCTTCCACTGATGCAGTTCTTACTACTGTACAAAATGATGCAGGTTCAATTGGTTACATTTCTCTTGGATCTTTAAACGACGATGTTAAGGCTCTAAAGGTTGAAGGAGTTGAAGCTACTCCAGAAAACATTAAGTCAAACTCTTATAAGCTTTCTAGACCTTTTAACCTAGCTTACAAAAAAGATGTAGATGAAAAATCAATGGACTTAGTTAAATTTATCATGTCTGACGAAGGACAAAAAATTTGTGAAGAAGAAGGTTACGTTGGAGACGCTAAGGGCGAAACTTATGAACCAATTGATAGCGATGCAAAATTAACTGTTGCAGGTTCAACTTCTGTTACTCCTCTTATGGAAAAACTTGTTGAAGCTTACAAGGCAAAGAACCCTAATGTTGTGATTGATATCCAATCTAATGGTTCATCAGCTGGTATGACTGCTGCAATGGAAGGAACTGCACAAATTGGTATGGCATCAAGAGAACTTAAGGACGAAGAAAAGAATGCTCTTGATTTCACAGTTATTGCAAGAGATGGTATCGCAGTTATTGTAAATAAAGAAAATGCTTGTGAAGATGTGACTATGGATGATTTACAAAAAATCTTTACTGGAGAATTAACTGAGTGGTCAGGACTTGCAAAATAAAAATGCAAAGGAAATAAAATGGAAAATATTATATAAAGGCCCTCGAGATACAAGAGGACCAGGACATTTTCGTGGGAAGAAGTATCTAAGTACTTCTTCCTACTTTGTTCTGTACTTTCAATTTTCTTCTTACTCCTAATTTGTACCTTTATCTTCAAAGATTCAATAGAATTTTTTGGTAAAGTTGGAGTGAAGGATTTATATTAACGACTCTTGGGCACCTATGAATCAACCGCCAACTTATGGAATCTTATCCATGATTCTTGGCTCAATAATTATTACAGCCCTATCTTGTTTGGGAGCAGTGCCAGTTGCCATTATGGTGGCAGCCTACTTGGCCTTTGATTGTCCCAAAAAATTTTACAAAATTTTAAAACCAGGACTTAATTAATGACAGGGATTCCATCAATAGTTTATGGTTTCTTTGCCCTAACAATTATTGTTCCTATTAACAAGTCTATCTTGGTGGAAATGGGATGAATATTTTAAGTGCATCAATCTTGCTTTTAATAATGATCCTACCAACAATAATTTCTATGGCAGAAGCTTCCTTAGAACTGTGCCAAAGTCTTATTACTCAGGCTCACTTTCTCTTGGGGCATCTCACGATGAAACTATAACAAGAGTTATGATACCTGCTGCAAGATCAGGAATTTTTGCAGGAATTATACTTGGAATTGGTCGTGCCATTGGTGAAACTATGGCAGTAATCCTTGTTGCTGGTAACCAAACAAGACTTACACTTAACCTCTCAAGGGAATTAGAACTATGACTACAAATATTGTATTGGAAATGGCTTACGCTGCTGGCGACCACAGGCAAGCCCTAATAGCAACAGCAGGAGTCCTATTTATTTTTATCTTAATAATAAATACAAGTTTCTTCATAGTTAAGAAGGAGGAAAAAAATGACTAAAATAATTGCCCTAGGTCTCTTGGCCCTATTTATAATTTCAATTCTTGGACTTCACTTTGTTGGCAAGATGTCCTTTTATAAAATAACAACGAGACTATTTTCAGCTATG
>NZ_UATM01000020.1 GCF_900454685.1 Peptoniphilus harei
GAGAAATTGAAAATGTAATAGATTTAGCACCTTCTGAAAAGAAAGATACACTATTAAACGAGTTAGGCAAACTCAAATATCAAAGAGAAAAATTACAAGAAGTTTATGCCTGATGAACTTACTGCTTCTGATATAAATGTAAGGTTAGGAGCAACTTGGATACCTCAGAAAGATATAGAAGACTTTACTTTTAATCTTTTAAAAAACACCAGGTTATGATAGGTGGAATATAAATGTTAGGTTCTCACCACATACGAGTGAATGGAATATTGAAGGTAAAAGTGTTGACTCGACTAATGACCTTGCTAACATGACTTATGGTACAAGTAGGGTAAATGCCTATAAGCTAATTGAAAATGCCCTTAATCTAAAAGATACGAAGGTATTTGACCAAGTAATAAATGATGATGGTTCTAAGACTTCTGTATTAAATAAAAAAGAAACTATGCTTGCAAGTCAAAAGCAAGAACTGATTAAAGAAGAATTTAAGAATTGGATATTTGAAGATCCTGATAGAAGATATAGGCTAGAAAAGATTTATAATGAAAAATTCAATTCAATTAGAAATAGAGAATTTGATGGTTCTAACTTAACTTTTGATGGAATGAATACTGAAATCAGACTACGAGAACATCAGAAAAACGCCATAGCAAGGACTCTTTATGGCGGAAATACACTACTTGCCCATGTAGTAGGAGCAGGAAAAACTTTTGAAATGGTAGCTTCTGCAATGGAATCTAAAAAGTTAGGACTTGCAAGTAAGTCATTATTTGTAGTTCCTAACCATCTAACAACTCAAATTGGTAGAGAGTTTATGCAGTTATATCCGTCAGCAAATATTATGGTAGCCGATAAAAAGATTTTCAACCAAAAAACAGGAAAAGATTTATTGGTAGGATTGCAACGGGAGAATATGATGCAGTCATCATAGGACACTCTCAATTTGAAAAAATACCAATGTCTAAGGAGTACCAGGTAAGGCATATACAAGACCAAATAGATGATATAGTTTCCTTTATTGATGAGAATAAAAGAAATAGAGGAGAAAATTTTACAGTAAAACAACTAGAAAAGACAAAGAAGAAACTCTTGGTAAGACTTGAAAAACTAAATGATGACTTTAAAAAAGATGATGTAATAACCTTTGAAGAACTAGGAGTAGATAAGTTATTTATAGACGAAGCTCATAATTACAAAAACCTATTCTTGCATACTAAGATGAGAAATGTTGCTGGTATTGGTCAAAGTGAAGCCTTTAAGTCTTCAGATATGTATATGAAATGCAGGTATATGGATGAAATGACAGATGGTAAGGGAGTTGTATTTGCTACTGGTACACCAATATCAAATTCAATGACAGAGCTTTATACTATGCAAAGATACCTTCAGTATGACGATTTAAAGGCAAGAGGATTAGAACATTTTGACGCTTGGGCTTCTACTTTTGGGGAGACAGAAAACACCTTTGAATTATCTCCAGAAGGCACAGGATATAGGCAAAAGACAAGATTTTCAAAGTTTTATAACTTGCCAGAATTGATGTCTATGTTTAAAGAAGTAGCAGATATAAAGACCTCAGATATGTTGAATTTGCCAGTTCCTGAAGCAAATTTTGAAGTTATTAAAACAAAACCTACTGAGGAACAAAAAGAAATATTAGAAGCTATTTCAGAAAGAGCTGACGCAGTTAGAAATAATCAAGTAGAGCCAACAGAAGATAATATGTTAAAGATTACAAATGATGGTAAAAAACTTGCCCTTGACCAAAGATTAATAAACCCACTACTTCCAGATGATCCTAATTCAAAGGTGAATGTATGTGTAAAAAATATCTTTTCGATCTGGGATAAGACAAAAGAAAATTCATCGACCCAATTAGTGTTTTCAGATATGTCGACACCAAAAGGAGATGGAGAATTTAATATCTATGATGATATTAGAAATAAGCTAGTGAATATGGGAATACCTAAAGAAGAAATAGCCTTTATTCACGAGGCAGATACAGACAAACAAAAAGATGAATTGTTCTCAAAGGTAAGAAGAGGAGAAGTAAGAGTATTATTAGGATCTACTCAAAAAATGGGAGCAGGTACTAATGTACAAAACAAACTAATAGCCTTACACGATTTAGACGTCCCATGGAGACCGTCTGACCTAGAGCAAAGAAGTGGTAGAATTGTTCGTCAAGGTAATGAAAATGATAAGGTAAATATTTTTAGATATGTAACAGAAAATACTTTTGATTCTTATTTATGGGTGCGACATGAAGTCGCTTAATTTAACTGTTTGGCAAAATGACCAAACCAACTATTCCGTTAGTTGAGCCGAGTATCGACTGCACTTAGGTGTGGTAAGCCGATATTAAAGTAGCCCTACTTGAGGTAAAACCGTGAGGTAATACCGAAACTACTAGCAACAAAGTGGTTAGGGAGCGAGGCTTGATAATATGGCTAACATATGTGAACTACTGATAAATGTCGTTAAGGCGAACAGGCTAAAGTTGCTGATAAGCCTGAACCAAAATGGTGTGTAGTCGGATAATCCTTTCCATAGTGAGATTACACGGACAAAAGACTACCGGCAGAGAGGTAGAGCCTAAGTTATCAATGTTAATTAAGTGAAACATGGTAAGCCTGTACTATTGCCATAAGGCAAGGCAAATCGTAAGAAATGCTGATAATGGTGCAGGTAAAGGAGAATGGAAAAAGCGAATGCCATCTTGTAATGAGATGGATAGGGGTTCAAAATTTGCCCTAACTTGAAAGAGTGCAGACTTCCATTTGGTTTTTAATCACAAGAGAACTTGTAGAATTTTTGAAAGGAGAAAGCAAATGAACAGTAAAATGTGTGCTACTACTAACAGAGCTAAAAACTGGGAAAGTATAGACTTTTATCTAGCAGAAAGCTATGTTAAAAAACTACAAATGCGTATTGTGAAAGCGTGGAAAATGAGTAAATATGGAAAGGTAAAATCTTTACAACATTTACTCACAACTTCATTTTATGCAAAAGCCTTGGCTATTAAGAGGGTAACTGAAATCAAGGCAAGAAAACAAGTGGTGTTGATGGTGAATTATGGCTAACATCACAGGCAAAGTATAAGGCGATAGAAAAGTTAAATTTAAGAGGATATAAACCTAAGCCTCTTAAAGAGTGTATATACCAAAGAAAATGGGAAGAAAAGACCTCTCAGCATTCCTACAATGACAGATAGAGCAATGCAAACCCTATATAAATTTGCACTTGAACCCATAGCAGAAACTACTGCTGACCCTAATTCTTATGGATTTAGGGCAAAAAGATGTACACAAGATGCTATCGAGCAGTGTTTTACATCACTTAATAAAAAGAAATCTGCAAAATGGGTACTTGAGGGAGATATAAAGGTTGTTTTGATAATATAAGTCATGAATGGATATTAAATAATATCCCAATGAACAAGAAATTATTAAAACTCTGGCTTGAGTGTGGATATATAGAAAAACAAAAACTATTTCCAACAGAAAAAGGAAGTCCCAAGGCTCGCCAATATCACCTATTATTTCCAATATGGTATTAGATGGTTTAGAAAAAGCAATCAAAGAGAAACATCATAGAAGAACAGTAAATAAGAAAACATATTTCCCAAAGGTTAACTTTGTTAGATATGCAGATGATTTCATCGTTACAGGAGAAAGTGCAGAATTGCTTGAAAATGGTGTAAAGCCAATCATTGTAAAATTCTTGGCTGAAAGAGGTTTAGAATTATCAGAGGAAAAGACACTCATAACACACATAAATGACGGTTTTGATTTTCTTGGAGTTAATATTAGGATGTATAAAGATAAGTTGCTTACAAAACCATCTGATAAGAACTTCAAGGCTATTGTCGATAAAATCAGACGAATCATAAAAGATAATCCGTCAATGAAACAAGAAATTTTTGATTAGTTAAAACCTAATAATATTGGTTTAATTTTTCTAATCAAAATTTCTATGTTCATTGACGGATTAATCTTATGATTCGTCTGATTTTATCGACAATAGCCTTGAAGTTCTTATCAGATGGTTTTGTAAGCAACTTATCTTTATACATCCTAATATTAACTCCAAGAAAATCAAAACCGTCATTTATGTGTGTTATGAGTGTCTTTTCCTCTGATAATTCTAAACCTCTTTCAGCCAAGAATTTTACAATGATTGGCTTTACACCATTTTCAAGCAATTCTGCACTTTCTCCTGTAACGATGAAATCATCTGCATATCTAACAAAGTTAACCTTTGGGAAATATGTTTTCTTATTTACTGTTCTTCTATGATGTTTCTCTTTGATTGCTTTTTCTAAACCATCTAATACCATATTGGAAATAATAGGTGATATTGGCGAGCCTTGGGGACTTCCTTTTTCTGTTGGAAATAGTTTTTGTTTTTCTATATATCCACACTCAAGCCAGAGTTTTAATAATTTCTTGTTCATTGGGATATTATTTAATATCCATTCATGACTTATATTATCAAAACAACCTTTTATATCTCCCTCAAGTACCATTTTGCAGATTTCTTTTTATTAAGTGATGTAAAACACTGCTCGATAGCATCTTGTGTACATCTTTTTGCCCTAAATCCATAAGAATTAGGGTCAGCAGTAGTTTCTGCTATGGGTTCAAGTGCAAATTTATATAGGGTTTGCATTGCTCTATCTGTCATTGTAGGAATGCTGAGAGGTCTTTTCTTCCCATTTTTCTTTGGTATATACACTCTTTTAAGAGGCTTAGGTTTATATCCTCTTAAATTTAACTTTCTATCGCCTTATACTTTGCCTGTGATGTTAGCCATAATTCACCATCAACACCACTTGTTTTCTTGCCTTGATTTTCAGTTACCCTCTTAATAGCCAAGGCTTTTGCATAAAATGAAGTTGTGAGTAAATGTTGTAAAGATTTTACCTTTCCATATTTACTCATTTCCACGCTTTCACAATACGCATTTGTAGTTTTTTAACATAGCTTTCTGCTAGATAAAAGTCTATACTTTCCCAGTTTTTAGCTCTGTTATAGTAGCACACATTTTACTGTTCATTTGCTTTCTCCTTTCAAAAATTCTACAAGTTCTCTTGTGATTAAAAACCAAATGGAAGTCTGCACTCTTTCAAGTTAGGGCAAATTTTGAACCCCTATCCATCTCATTACAAGATGGCATTCGCTTTTTCCATTCTCCTTTACCTGCACCATTATCAGCATTTCTTACGATTTGCCTTGCCTTATGGCAATAGTACAGGCTTACCATGTTTCACTTAATTAACATTGATAACTTAGGCTCTACCTCTCTGCCGGTAGTCTTTTTGTCCGTGTAATCTCACTATGGAAAGGATTATCCGACTACACACCATTTTGGTTCAGGCTTATCAGCAACTTTAGCCTGTTCGCCTTAACGACATTTATCAGTAGTTCACATATGTTAGCCATATTATCAAGCCTCGCTCCCTAACCACTTTGTTGCTAGTAGTTTCGGTATTACCTCACGGTTTTACCTCAAGTAGGGCTACTTTAATATCGGCTTACCACACCTAAGTGCAGTCGATACTCGGCTCAACTAACGGAATAGTTGGTTTGGTCATTTTGCCAAACAGTTAAATTAAGCGACTTCATGTCGCACCCATAAATAAGAATCAAAAGTATTTTCTGTTACATATCTAAAATATTTACCTTATCATTTTCATTACCTTGACGAACAATTCTACCACTTCTTTGCTCTAGGTCAGACGGTCTCCATGGGACGTCTAAATCGTGTAAGGCTATTAGTTTGTTTTGTACATTAGTACCTGCTCCCATTTTTTGAGTAGATCCTAATAATACTCTTACTTCTCCTCTTCTTACCTTTGAGAACAATTCATCTTTTGTTTGTCTGTATCTGCCTCGTGAATAAAGGCTATTTCTTCTTTAGGTATTCCCATATTCACTAGCTTATTTCTAATATCATCATAGATATTAAATTCTCCATCTCCTTTTGGTGTCGACATATCTGAAAACACTAATTGGGTCGATGAATTTTCTTTTGTCTTATCCCAGATCGAAAAGATATTTTTTACACATACATTCACCTTTGAATTAGGATCATCTGGAAGTAGTGGGTTTATTAATCTTTGGTCAAGGGCAAGTTTTTACCATCATTTGTAATCTTTAACATATTATCTTCTGTTGGCTCTACTTGATTATTTCTAACTGCGTCAGCTCTTTCTGAAATAGCTTCTAATATTTCTTTTTGTTCCTCAGTAGGTTTTGTTTTAATAACTTCAAAATTTGCTTCAGGAACTGGCAAATTCAACATATCTGAGGTCTTTATATCTGCTACTTCTTTAAACATAGACATCAATTCTGGCAAGTTATAAAACTTTGAAAATCTTGTCTTTGCCTATATCCTGTGCCTTCTGGAGATAATTCAAAGGTGTTTTCTGTCTCCCCAAAAGTAGAAGCCCAAGCGTCAAAATGTTCTAATCCTCTTGCCTTTAAATCGTCATACTGAAGGTATCTTTGCATAGTATAAAGCTCTGTCATTGAATTTGATATTGGTGTACCAGTAGCAAATACAACTCCCTTACCATCTGTCATTTCATCCATATACCTGCATTTCATATACATATCTGAAGACTTAAAGGCTTCACTTTGACCAATACCAGCAACATTTCTCATCTTAGTATGCAAGAATAGGTTTTTGTAATTATGAGCTTCGTCTATAAATAACTTATCTACTCCTAGTTCTTCAAAGGTTATTACATCATCTTTTTTAAAGTCATCATTTAGTTTTTCAAGTCTTACCAAGAGTTTCTTCTTTGTCTTTTCTAGTTGTTTTACTGTAAAATTTTCTCCTCTATTTCTTTTATTCTCATCAATAAAGGAAACTATATCATCTATTTGGTCTTGTATATGCCTTACCTGGTACTCCTTAGACATTGGTATTTTTTCAAATTGAGAGTGTCCTATGATGACTGCATCATATTCTCCCGTTGCAATCCTACCAATAAATCTTTTCCTGTTTTTTGGTTGAAAATCTTTTTTATCGGCTACCATAATATTTGCTGACGGATATAACTGCATAAACTCTCTACCAATTTGAGTTGTTAGATGGTTAGGAACTACAAATAATGACTTACTTGCAAGTCCTAACTTTTTAGATTCCATTGCAGAAGCTACCATTTCAAAAGTTTTTCCTGCTCCTACTACATGGGCAAGTAGTGTATTTCCGCCATAAAGAGTCCTTGCTATGGCGTTTTTCTGATGTTCTCGTAGTCTGATTTCAGTATTCATTCCATCAAAAGTTAAGTTAGAACCATCAAATTCTCTATTTCTAATTGAATTGAATTTTTCATTATAAATCTTTTCTAGCCTATATCTTCTATCAGGATCTTCAAATATCCAATTCTTAAATTCTTCTTTAATCAGTTCTTGCTTTTGACTTGCAAGCATAGTTTCTTTTTTATTTAATACAGAAGTCTTAGAACCATCATCATTTATTACTTGGTCAAATACCTTCGTATCTTTTAGATTAAGGGCATTTTCAATTAGCTTATAGGCATTTACCCTACTTGTACCATAAGTCATGTTAGCAAGGTCATTAGTCGAGTCAACACTTTTACCTTCAATATTCCATTCACTCGTATGTGGTGAGAACCTAACATTTATATTCCACCTATCATAACCTGGTGTTTTTAAAAGATTAAAAGTAAAGTCTTCTATATCTTTCTGAGGTATCCAAGTTGCTCCTAACCTTACATTTA
>NZ_UATM01000035.1 GCF_900454685.1 Peptoniphilus harei
TTTATGCGTGCCTTTGTAAAGGGTTATGAATATGCAGCAGAAAATCCTAAGGAAGCGCAGAAATTTTAGTTAAGATAAATCCAGAACTTGACAAGGACTTTGTGGAAAAGGGAATGGAATATCTTGCTGACAAGTACCAAGACGACGCTAAGTACTTTGGACAAATTGATCCAGATAGATGGAACAATTTCTACCAATGGCTATGGGAAAAACAAACTAATCGACAAGGAATTCCAAAGGATTTTGGATTCACTGACGATTTTGTAAATCCAGAAAAATTAAAATGAGTGAAAAATTAGAAATTTTAAGAGTAGAAAATGTTGACAAGTCCTTTAACGACAACTTGGTCTTAAAGGACATCGACATAAAATTAAATAAGGGAGAATTAGTTTCTCTTGTGGGAGTATCAGGCAGCGGAAAGACAACCCTCTTCAATATTATTGCTGGACTCTTGGAACCAGATAGGGGCAAGGTCTATCTAAAGGGAGAAGATGTCACAGGCAAGGCAGGTAATATATCTTACATGCTTCAAAAGGACATGCTCCTACCCTATATGACGATTATAGACAATGTTTCACTTCCTTTAATTCTTCGTGGCAAAAAGAAGAAAGAAGCAAGAGAAGAAGTTTATGGACTCTTTAAAGACTTTGGCCTAGGAGGCTGGCAAGAAAAATTTCCATCAAACTTTCTGGTGGAATGGCACAACGTGCAGCCCTTCTAAGGACCTATGTCTTTTCCAATGAAGTGGCCCTTCTTGATGAACCCTTTTCTGCCCTTGATGCAATAACTAAGGCTTCTATTCACAAGTGGTAAAAAATATTATTAATGAAATTGGAATTTCTACAATTTTTATAACTCACGACATAGAAGAAGCAGTAAAACTTTCTGATAGAATTTATATTATGGGGAAAAATCCTGGAACAATAATTGAAGAAATACAAATCAGAGAAGATTTTCATGAAAACTTTTTCGAGGATAAAAAATTTATAGAATACAAAAAACATATTATTGAAAAACTTGATAAACTCATATAATAAGGGGCTTGGGCCCCTTTTTTGTTTACAATATTTTTTAATATATTAAGTTTTTTTCAAAAGACAATGTTTGCATATTAATGAAATTAGATTATAATTTAAATACGTTATTGCAATGATTTATTTGACAAAAGGAGGAAATAGATGCAATACTTTGTAGATTTAAATAGTGACATTGGAGAATCCTTCGGTGCCTACAAAATGGGAATGGACGAAGAGATAGTAAAATACGTTACTAGTATTAACTGTGCTTGTGGTTATCACGCAGGCGATCCACTTATCATGGATGCTACTTGTAAGGCAGCGGCTGATAATGGCGTAGAAATTGGCGCTCACCCAGGTTATCCAGACTTAATGGGATTTGGTAGAAGAAAAATGGCTGTAAAACCTGAAGAAGCTAGAGCTTATATGCTTTATCAAGTTGGAGCTCTTTCAGCTTTTGCTAAGGCTCACGGCAAAAAACTTCAACACATGAAGCTTCATGGAGCATTCTACAACACAGCTTGTAACGATGAAGCTCTTGCAAATGCAGTTTTAGACGCAGTTGAAGAATTTGACAAAGACCTAATCCTAATGGTTCTTAGTGGCTCATACATAGCTAAAGAAGGTAAGAGAAGAGGACTTAGAGTTGCACAAGAAGTTTTCGCTGATAGGGATACAACGAAGACGGAACTTTAGTTAACAGATCTCTACCAGGAGCTTTTGTTAAGGATCCAAAGGAAGCAATACCAAGAGTTGTAAAGATGATCAAGAAAATAAAGTTGTAACTGCAAATGGTAAAGAATCGATATAGTAGCAGATTCAATTTGTGTTCATGGCGACAATCCAGAAGCTCTTGAATTCGTAAAAAATATTCGTGAAGGACTTAAGGCTGAAGGTATAGAAATAAAACCTTTAATTAGTTTCTTATAATAAGGAGGATAAAATGAGTAAAAACAAAGGTAATTGGTCTGTTCTTTTAGGGGCAGCCTTCCTAATGGCAACATCTGCCGTAGGACCAGGATTTATGACGCAAACTGCAACATTCACTACAAATTTGGAGCAGACTTTGCAGCAGTAATTTTAATTTCGATTATATTTTCTTATATTGCACAACTTAACGTGTGGAGAGTAATAGCAGTTTCTAAGATGAGAGGACAAGACATTGCCAACAATGTATTACCTGGACTTGGATACTTTATAGCTTTTCTAGTTGCACTAGGTGGCTTGGCATTTAACATAGGTAATGTTGGTGGAGCTGGACTTGGACTTAATGTTATCTTTGGAATAGATGTAAAAATTGGTGCAGCTATTGGTGGCGTAATTGGTATTATTTTATTCTCATCAAAATCAGCATCTTCAATTATGGATAGGGTAACTCAAGTATTAGGTGCCCTTATGATTATCCTAATTGCTTTTGTAGCAATTAAGACACAACCACCTGTTGGTGAAGCTCTTAAAGCATCGGTAAACCCAGTTGGTGGATTTAACAGCATTGTTTCTCCAACACTTACACTTATTGGTGGTACTGTTGGTGGTTACATTATATTCTCAGGTGGACACAGACTTATTGATGCTGGTATCACTGGAGAAGAAAATCTTGACCAAGTA
Source organism: Peptoniphilus harei (assembly GCF_900454685.1). GTDB lineage: Bacteria > Bacillota > Clostridia > Tissierellales > Peptoniphilaceae > Peptoniphilus_A > Peptoniphilus_A harei. The sequence continues at coordinate 2,625 of NZ_UATM01000035.1, forward strand.
AATAAATCTGCATCACTAGGTATTGGTGTAGCTTTTGTAGTAAGGGTTTTATTATTCCTTGCAATCTTAGGTGTTACTAAGATGGCTAATGCACAAATTGATCCTGACAACATTGCAGCTTCTTCTTTCTTAGCAGCTTCAGGTGTTGTTGGTTATAAGATATTTGGTTTTGTATTTGCAGCAGCAGCCTTTACTTCTGTAGTAGGTGCAGCATATACTTCAGTATCTTTCCTAAAAACTTTATTTAAATTCGTAGCTGATCACGAAAACATGGTTACAATTGCCTTTATCGTAATCTCTACAATTATGTTTATCTTTATTGGACAACCACAAACTCTACTTGTAGTAGTTGGTACACTTAACGGACTAATCCTTCCAGTTACACTTGCAGTAATCCTACTTGCATCTAAGAAAAAGTCAATTGTTGGTGACTATGTTCACTCTAATGTGCTTTTCATCTTAGGTTGGATTGTAGTAGCAGTAACTGCTTTTATGGGTATTCAAACTATAATAGCAAACGTTGGAAAACTATTTGGTTAATTAAAGATAATTTCACATAAGTATAGGAGTAAAAAATGTATGATAAAATAAAACTTTCTACAACTGCGGCAATTCTGGCGTTTATTTCTTTTTCAATAGTGTCGCCAAATTCCATTACTATGGCAGAGTCGCCAGCAGTTAGAAATTTTATTTTATCATACATTTTTTACTCCTATACTTATGTGAAATTATCTTTAATTAACCAAATAGTTTTCCAACGTTTGCTATTATAGTTTGAATACCCATAAAAGCAGTTACTGCTACTACAATCCAACCTAAGATGAAAAGCACATTAGAGTGAACATAGTCACCAACAATTGACTTTTTCTTAGATGCAAGTAGGATTACTGCAAGTGTAACTGGAAGGATTAGTCCGTTAAGTGTACCAACTACTACAAGTAGAGTTTGTGGTTGTCCAATAAAGATAAACATAATTGTAGAGATTACGATAAAGGCAATTGTAACCATGTTTTCGTGATCAGCTACGAATTTAAATAAAGTTTTTAGGAAAGATACTGAAGTATATGCTGCACCTACTACAGAAGTAAAGGCTGCTGCTGCAAATACAAAACCAAATATCTTATAACCAACAACACCTGAAGCTGCTAAGAAAGAAGAAGCTGCAATGTTGTCAGGATCAATTTGTGCATTAGCCATCTTAGTAACACCTAAGATTGCAAGGAATAATAAAACCCTTACTACAAAAGCTACACCAATACCTAGTGATGCAGATTTATTTACTTGGTCAAGATTTTCTTCTCCAGTGATACCAGCATCAATAAGTCTGTGTCCACCTGAGAATATAATGTAACCACCAACAGTACCACCAATAAGTGTAAGTGTTGGAGAAACAATGCTGTTAAATCCACCAACTGGGTTTACCGATGCTTTAAGAGCTTCACCAACAGGTGGTTGTGTCTTAATTGCTACAAAAGCAATTAGGATAATCATAAGGGCACCTAATACTTGAGTTACCCTATCCATAATTGAAGATGCTGATTTTGATGAGAATAAAATAATACCAATTACGCCACCAATAGCTGCACCAATTTTTACATCTATTCCAAAGATAACATTAAGTCCAAGTCCAGCTCCACCAACATTACCTATGTTAAATGCCAAGCCACCTAGTGCAACTAGAAAAGCTATAAAGTATCCAAGTCCAGGTAATACATTGTTGGCAATGTCTTGTCCTCTCATCTTAGAAACTGCTATTACTCTCCACACGTTAAGTTGTGCAATATAAGAAAAATAATCGAAATTAAAATTACTGCTGCAAAGTCTGCTCCAATATTTGTAGTGAATGTTGCAGTTTGCGTCATAAATCCTGGTCCTACGGCAGATGTTGCCAAGGAAGGCTGCCCCTAAAAGAACAGACCAATTACCTTTGTTTTTACTCATTTTATCCTCCTTATTATAAGAAACTAATTAAAGGTTTTATTTCTATACCTTCAGCCTTAAGTCCTTCACGAATATTTTTTACGAATTCAAGAGCTTCTGGATTGTCGCCATGAACACAAATTGAATCTGCTACTATATCGATTTCTTTACCATTTGCAGTTACAACTTTATTTTCTTTGATCATCTTTACAACTCTTGGTATTGCTTCCTTTGGATCCTTAACAAAAGCTCCTGGGTAGAGATCTGTTAACTAAAGTTCCGTCTTCGTTGTATCCCCTATCAGCGAAAACTTCTTGTGCAACTCTAAGTCCTCTTCTCTTACCTTCTTTAGCTATGTATGAGCCACTAAGAACCATTAGGATTAGGTCTTTGTCAAATTCTTCAACTGCGTCTAAACTTGCATTTCATCGTTACAAGCTGTGTTGTAGAATGCTCCATGAAGCTTCATGTGTTGAAGTTTTTTGCCGTGAGCCTTAGCAAAAGCTGAAAGAGCTCCAACTTGATAAAGCATATAAGCTCTAGCTTCTTCAGGTTTTACAGCCATTTTTCTTCTACCAAATCCCATTAAGTCTGGATAACCTGGGTGAGCGCCAATTTCTACGCCATTATCAGCCGCTGCCTTACAAGTAGCATCCATGATAAGTGGATCGCCTGCGTGATAACCACAAGCACAGTTAATACTAGTAACGTATTTTACTATCTCTTCGT
>NZ_UATM01000018.1 GCF_900454685.1 Peptoniphilus harei
GACTTACTGATATCGTTAGTTTTTTAGAAGATAAAAATAAGCTTATATTTAAACTTTATTCAGAAAAGGAAATCCTATCAAAAGTTACTGACAAATTAAATTATGGATATAATTACATTAAAGCTTTTGATAATAATACAAATATTGAAGAAATATCTAATGAGTTAAATGAAAGATAAGGTCTTTCATGTTGTTAAAAGACTTTTCTAGTAATTTGGAAAGAATAAAAAATAATTATAAATTAGAAAATAATAATCTTAAAGATATTGAGAGTAGTAAAAAAATTATACTGAATCTTATGAAAATACTATTCTAGAGATTGGGGTTTGTCCTTTCTGCTATAGTGAAATAAATGATGAATCCATTGAGCATATAAAATACCACTTGAGGAATGATTAAATGAATTATGAAGAAAATTTAAAAAATTTAAAAGAAGAATTAGACAGACTAAAAAATATGAAGTATAAGTCTGAGGCGAGACTTGAACAATTAAATTCTCAAAAAAAAGATATTTTACTTGAAATTGAAAAACTAGGTATTAAACCAGAAGATCTAGAAAAGGAAATATCTAATTTAAAAAATGAAATTGATAAGCTTTTTAACGAAGCCAATGACTTAATGCCAAGGTTGTGATTTTTTGGACCTAAAGGAATTGGATTTAATTTAATAAATTAAATTAAATAATATATTAATGATGAGGGAAAATTGAAATTTTAGAGGATCAATTAGAAAAAATCGAAAAAAGTCTTGAAGAAAAAGAGAAATATAGTGAAGTTTTAAGTCAAGTATCTCTATTATTTCAAAAAACCTCTGAATTTGCTCGAGAACAATCTAAAAGACAAATTGAAGATACTGTTACAAAATGTCTTCAATTTATTTTTGAAACAGATATTGAGTTTTTAATAGAACTATCTGAAGCAAGATCTGTACCCATAGCCGAATTCTTTTGTGCAATCTAACTATTCTGAAGGTTATAGTATAAAAACCAAACCTGAGATAGCCCGAGGTGGTGGAGTTGTAGACATTATTTCACTTGCTCTTAGAATTGCTTTCTTACAACAAAATCAACCTAACTTATCAGGACCTTTAATATTAGACGAGCCTGGGAAGCACGTAAGTAATGATTATATTTTCAATCTTGGTGAATTTTTGAAACAGTCGTCAAATGTTTTTAACCGACAAATTATAATGGTAACACATAATCCTCATTTGTCACAAATTTCAGACAAATCATTTTATGTAAAGAATAAGGGCGGAATCAGTGAAGTTAGCCCTTATCAAGAGTAATATTTTCTTGACTTTAGCAAGTAAAATTGTTAATATATTAATGAACATAAAGGGTGTTTATGTATTAAATGCTAGAAAACTAAAAGTCAGGAGGAGATACAATGATTTACGACTCAAAGTTAAAAAATAAAGATGTAGATGGATTGTTTGAAGCTATTCTTTTACTTGAAAACTTAGAAGAATGTTATAGATTCTTTGAAGATATTTGTACAGTTAAAGAATTACAAGCAATTGCACAAAGACTTCAGGTTGTTAAACTATTAGTTAAAAATAAAACTTATCATGAAATTGAAACTGAAACTGGAGCTTCAACTGCTACTATATCTAGAATTAATAGATCTTTAAACTATGGATCTGATGGATATAAATTAGTTTTACAAAGACTAAACTTTATAGATGAAGATGAAGAAAAAGAATAAGGTATTCCTTATTCTTTTTTTATATATTTATATTTATTGTTTTGTAATTTGTATAAGATACTAAACCCGGTTTTTTTGCAGGATGTCTTTTTACATTTATCTTGAAGGTATAGTCTACCGGTATATTTTGAGATTTGGATAATGAGCTATACTTAGCAGCAAATTTTGCTGCAGTCATCATTGCACTATTTGAGAAATCCCTATTATCATTTTTTAAAATTACATGTGATCCTGGAGCATCTTTTACGTGGAACCATAGATCATTTTTTCTAGCTTTTTTTAGAGTCAAATAATCATTTTGTTTATTATTTTTCCCAATGTAAATATCAAATCCATCTTCTGTTTTAATTACAAGATAATTTTCTTGAGAGTCTTTTCTTTTCTTCTTTTTATTATTTTTTTTTCTTCTTTAGATAACCTTCTTTTTCTAACTCTTCGTATAATTCATCAATCTCATCAGGAGTCTCTGCGAAGTCGATATTTAATAATATAGATTCTAAATATTCCACTTCAGACTTTCCAATTTCAATTTGTTCACTTAGAAAAACAGCTGCATTTTTCAGCTTTGAATATTTCTTATAATATTTAGAGGCATTAGAAGGCCCATCCAATTTAGGATCAAGAGGAATTTTCATTTCTTCCATTTCATTATAAAAATTTTCTACTGTGACAGAACTTGCACCTTTTTCAATTCTATGAAAATTTGAAGATAAAAGGTCAGCATAACTTTAAACTTGTCTCTATTTAGGGCAGCATTGAGTTCATTTACTTGGTTTGATATCTTCCTATTAGTTTTTTCTATATGCTTCTTAACAGCCTTTCTAAGCTCTTTGCTCTTGGATCCTAAAGAATCCCTTAAAAATTTTGAATTATAAAACTCTTCTAGAAGGGGAGAGACCATTTCAACTTTTATTTTCTCATAATCACTTAATGATTCTAGATCAATTGAATAGAAGTCTTTAAAGACATCATCTCTAATGATTTTTATTGGAGAGAATTTATTGTCTCTAATATCCTTAAAGATACTAAGGAAATTCTTATTTAAGTTTTCCATCTCTTCTTCATTAAGTGAAGAAATATTTCTCTTAAAATCAATATCTGATCTATACTCCAGCTCGCTACACATTTGTGGACTTATACCTGTAAAATTCTTTAAAAAGAAAGATTTTAGATTAAGGTTCTCTTGAGAAATCTTAATCAAATCAATTATTGAGTCTGTATCACAGGGATTAAGTCCACTTGATATATCTTCTTCATTATAAGTTAGACCAGGTAGAACTTCTCTAACGCTTGAAAGATTAAAATTAACTCTTTTTAGGGAGTCTATAATTTTTTTGCTTTCATTATCAATAAGAATAACATTGGAGTGTTTACCCATAAGTTCAATTATAAGAGACTTTTCACTGTACATCCCTAGTTCATCACGAGATTTTACATGAATTTCAACTATCCTATCCATCTTATATTGATTAACAGCGAGTATTTGATTATTCTCAAGATGTTTTCTAAGAAATTTCTCCACCGCATTTTGCATGCTTCTAAAAACATCTTGAGAATAATCAAATACTCGCTGTTAATCAATATAAGATGATAGGATAGTTGAAATTCATGTAAAATCTCGTGATGAACTAGGGATGTACAGTGAAAAGTCTCTTATAATTGAACTTATGGGTAAACACTCCAATGTTATTCTTATTGATAATGAAAGCAAAAAAATTATAGACTCCCTAAAAAGAGTTAATTTTAATCTTTCAAGCGTTAGAGAAGTTCTACCTGGTCTAACTTATAATGAAGAAGATATATCAAGTGGACTTAATCCCTGTGATACAGACTCAATAATTGATTTGATTAAGATTTCTCAAGAGAACCTTAATCTAAAATCTTTCTTTTTAAAGAATTTTACAGGTATAAGTCCACAAATGTGTAGCGAGCTGGAGTATAGATCAGATATTGATTTTAAGAGAAATATTTCTTCACTTAATGAAGAAGAGATGGAAAACTTAAATAAGAATTTCCTTAGTATCTTTAAGGATATTAGAGACAATAAATTCTCAATAAAAAAATCATTAGAGATGATGTCTTTAAAGACTTCTATTCAATTGATCTAGAATCATTAAGTGATTATGAGAAAATAAAAGTTGAAATGGTCTCTCCCCTTCTAGAAGAGTTTTATAATTCAAAATTTTTAAGGGATTCTTTAGGATCCAAGAGCAAAGAGCTTAGAAAGGCTGTTAAGAAGCATATAGAAAAAACTAATAGGAAGATATCAAACCAAGTAAATGAACTCAATGCTGCCCTAAATAGAGACAAGTTTAAAGTTTATGCTGACCTTTTATCTTCAAATTTTCATAGAATTGAAAAAGGTGCAAGTTCTGTCACAGTAGAAAATTTTTATAATGAAATGGAAGAAATGAAAATTCCTCTTGATCCTAAATTGGATGGGCCTTCTAATGCCTCTAAATATTATAAGAAATATTCAAAGCTGAAAAATGCAGCTGTTTTTCTAAGTGAACAAATTGAAATTGGAAAGTCTGAAGTGGAATATTTAGAATCTATATTATTAAATATCGACTTCGCAGAGACTCCTGATGAGATTGATGAATTATACGAAGAGTTAGAAAAAGAAGGTTATCTAAAGAAGAAAAAAAATAATAAAAAGAAGAAAAGAAAAGACTCTCAAGAAAATTATCTTGTAATTAAAACAGAAGATGGATTTGATATTTACATTGGGAAAAATAATAAACAAAATGATTATTTGACTCTAAAAAAAGCTAGAAAAAATGATCTATGGTTCCACGTAAAAGATGCTCCAGGATCACATGTAATTTTAAAAAATGATAATAGGGATTTCTCAAATAGTGCAATGATGACTGCAGCAAAATTTGCTGCTAAGTATAGCTCATTATCCAAATCTCAAAATATACCGGTAGACTATACCTTCAAGATAAATGTAAAAAGACATCCTGCAAAAAAACCGGGTTTAGTATCTTATACAAATTACAAAACAATAAATATAAATATATAAAAAAAGAATAAGGAATACCTTATTCTTTTTCTTCATCTTCATCTATAAAGTTTAGTCTTTGTAAAACTAATTTATATCCATCAGATCCATAGTTTAAAGATCTATTAATTCTAGATATAGTAGCAGTTGAAGCTCCAGTTTCAGTTTCAATTTCATGATAAGTTTTATTTTTAACTAATAGTTTAACAACCTGAAGTCTTTGTGCAATTGCTTGTAATTCTTTAACTGTACAAATATCTTCAAAGAATCTATAACATTCTTCTAAGTTTTCAAGTAAAAGAATAGCTTCAAACAATCCATCTACATCTTTATTTTTTAACTTTGAGTCGTAAATCATTGTATCTCCTCCTGACTTTTAGTTTTCTAGCATTTAATACATAAACACCCTTTATGTTCATTAATATATTAACAATTTTACTTGCTAAAGTCAAGAAAATATTACTCTTGATAAGGGCTAACTTCACTGATTCCGCCCTTATTCTTTACATAAAATGATTTGTCTGAAATTTGTGACAAATGAGGATTATGTGTTACCATTATAATTTGTCGGTTAAAAACATTTGACGACTGTTTCAAAAATTCACCAAGATTGAAAATATAATCATTACTTACGTGCTTCCCAGGCTCGTCTAATATTAAAGGTCCTGATAAGTTAGGTTGATTTTGTTGTAAGAAAGCAATTCTAAGAGCAAGTGAAATAATGTCTACAACTCCACCACCTCGGGCTATCTCAGGTTTGGTTTTTATACTATAACCTTCAGAATAGTTAGATTGCACAAAGAATTCGGCTATGGGTACAGATCTTGCTTCAGATAGTTCTATTAAAAACTCAATATCTGTTTCAAAAATAAATTGAAGACATTTTGTAACAGTATCTTCAATTTGTCTTTTAGATTGTTCTCGAGCAAATTCAGAGGTTTTTTGAAATAATAGAGATACTTGACTTAAAACTTCACTATATTTCTCTTTTTCTTTCAAGACTTTTTTCGATTTTTTCTAATTGATCCTCTAAAATTTCAATTTTCCCCTCATCATTTAATATCTTATTATTTAATTTATTTAAATTTAAATCCAATTCCTTTAGGTCCAAAAAATCACAACCTTGGCATTAAGTCATTGGCTTCGTTAAAAAGCTTATCAATTTCATTTTTTAAATTAGATATTTCCTTTTCTAGATCTTCTGGTTTAATACCTAGTTTTTTCAATTTCAAGTAAAATATCTTTTTTTTGAGAATTTAATTGTTCAAGTCTCGCCTCAGACTATACTTCATATTTTTTAGTCTGTCTAATTCTTCTTTTAAATTTTTTAAATTTTCTTCATAATTCATTTAATCATTCCTCAAGTGGTATTTTATATGCTCAATGGATTCATCATTTATTTCACTATAGCAGAAAGGACAAACCCCAATCTCTAGAATAGTATTTTCATAAGATTCAGTATAATTTTTTATACTACTCTCAATATCTTTAAGATTATTATTTTCTAATTTATAATTATTTTTTATTCTTTCCAAATTACTAGAAAAGTCTTTTAACAACATGAAAGACCTTATCTTTTCATTTAACTCATTAGATATTTCTTCAATATTTGTATTATTATCAAAAGCTTTAATGTAATTATATCCATAATTTAATTTGTCAGTAACTTTTGATAGGATTTCCTTTTCTGAAATAAAGTTTAAAATATAAGCTTATTTTATCTTCTAAAAAACTAACGATATCAGTAAGTCTTACT
>NZ_UATM01000019.1 GCF_900454685.1 Peptoniphilus harei
GTTCAAGAACAGGTGATATTATGTTAGAGCAAATATCTGGTAATGCTGCTAGATTTATGATTTATGCCTTGCCATTCTTTCTATTCTCTTAATATTTTAGCAATTTACTATCTAATAAATATTGGGAACAGATACATTGATGGCAAGAAGAGGATAAATATAGACCTAAGGCTTATCACAAATATTTTTGGGGATACTTATTTTACTTAAAAATATAATCTTTAATAAGTTCCCAATCCTTGGCTACACACTTTCATCGGTAATAATAGCAATAATATTGCCTATATTATCGACCCAATAGTTAACTACTTGGAGAGGAAGGGAGTCAAGAGACAGTTTGGTGTAATAATAGTTTACATCTCAGCTATACTTATTTTGGAATCTTAATAGTTTCAGTAATACCAAAAACTATTAATGAAATTTCCAACTTGCTTACAAGTCTGCCTGCCATGGTGGATACCCTAATAAGAGAAGTTAATAATTTCGCGTCAAATGTATTTGCCAAGTTTAATATTGAGCTTCCAGAAACTTATAAATGTCTACAAGAGACAAATCCAAAGGTAAATGGGGATGTTGAACACCACAAATAGTTTCTGATATTTTAAATTCTATTAAGGCGACTATTAACGACCTAATAGTCAAGCCCAAGGATCACTAATGGGATCTCTTTCCATGTACTTTCTAACTTTATGGATTTTTAACTTCGGCCTTTAGACTTGTCTTAATTATATCTTTTCCTTCTACTTTTCATGGACAAGGATAGATTTATGCATAGAGTGAAAAAGGCCATACCAAATAAATACAGAGACGACATCTCATATCTCACAAGCATATTGACACAGCCCCAAAATTCATTAGGGGAAGGATGCTAATGGCAATCTTCGTAGGATTAATAATATGGCCTACCTCTTAGTCTTAAGATTAGACTTTGCCATATCATTGGTCTTATAACTTGTGGCAGATATAATCCCTTATATTGGTCCTTTCCTTGGTTTGCGCCGGCAGTTTTTATTTGCCTTTATGGACTCGCCTATGAAGGCCCTATGGTTTTGATTTTATTCGTAATAGTTTCAATGGGTAGAGAACAATTTCGCACCAAAACTCATTGGAGATTCAACTGGACTAAACCCACTTGTAATTTTAATTTCAATAATTATTGGTGGTGGAATCTTTGGTGTATGGGGAATGGTAATTTCTGTTCCATTGATGTCAATTATCTTTATACTTGTTGATTTTATCAAAATAAAATACAACGACAGATACAGCTCTAATTGACATTCATATTCTTTATAATTATATATTTATAGCACATCCTCCCAGGTATGGGAGGATTTTTAATAGGAGTTTAATATGAAACATTTAGGTTACACCGATATAAGAACTGAATTTTTAAAATTTTTTGAATCAAAGGGACACTTTGTACTACCAAGTTTTTCACTAATTCCAAAGAATGATAAATCACTTCTCTTAATTGGAGCTGGAATGCACCAATGAAGAAATTTTTCACTGCGAAGAAGTTCCACCTGCAAAGAGTATACTTGCAAAATGTATTAGGACTGGCGACATAGATAACGTAGGTTAACTGATAGACACCAACATTTTTTGAAATGTTAGGTAACTTTTCCTTTGGAGACTACTTTAAGCACGAAGTAATTCCATGGGCTTGGGAATTTTGACAGTTAATCTCGAAATTCCAAAAGAAGATTATGGTTACAGTTTATTATGAAGACGATGAGCCTACAACATTTGGAAGGATGTAGTGGAATTGATGAAGAAAATCATAAGACTAGGTAAAGAAGAAACTTCTGGGAGCTAGAAGTTGGTCATCAGGTCCATGTTCAGAAATTTACGTTGACAGAGGACTAGAACACGGATCAGAAGAAGAAAGACCTGGTGGAGAAGGAGACAGATTTATTGAAATTTGGAACCTTGTATTCACACAATTCGACAAGACGAAGAAGGAAACTACAATCCTCTAGCTCATCCAACATTGATACAGGTATGGACTGAAAGGATTCTACAGTCCTACAAGAAACTGACAATATATTTGAAATTGATGCCATAAAATATATCCAAGAAATTGCAAAAGTTTTGGAAGAATATGGCAAGGATAAAACTTAGATATTTCCTTTAGGTTATAACAGACCACATTAGGGCGATGACTTTCATGATTTCTGATACAATTGTCCTTCAAATGAGGGAAGAGGCTATGTACTTAGAAGACTTATAAGAAGAGCTGCAAGACATGGAAGAAGCTAGGCATTAAAAGAGCCTTTCTATATGAAATTGCTGACATGGTAATTGACTCTTGGGCGAACAATATGAAGAACTCAAGGAAAACAGAGAATCCATCAAGGAATTATTAGAAGAGAAGAAGAAAAATTCTTAGAAACAATTGATGGTGGACTTGTTAGACTAAGGGCCCACATGGATGAAATGAAGGAAAATAAGGAAAGACTCCTAGATGGAGAAAAAGCCTTTAAACTATATGACACTTATGGTTTCCCGATTGACTTAACAGAAGAAATCCTAAGAGAGAGGCAACTTTCATATGGATGATTTAAGAAGAAATGGATTCCATTTTATAAGCTAGGAACTACAAGCCTTCAAATATCTTTTGGTTGGGCCCAAACCAAGGATCTATTTTAAGATCTTAGTGATGATTCCAGTTATTATAAAGATCCACAATATAATAATGCATGAGTGTTACTTCTTAGGATTTCTTCTGTTAAGTCAATCGGGAAACCATAAGTGTCATATAGTTTAAAGGCTTTTCTCCATCTAGGAGTCTTTCCTATTTCCTTCATTTCATCCATGTGGGCCTTAGTCTAACAAGTCCACCATCAATTGTTTCTAAGAATTTTCTTCTTCTCTTCTATAATTTCCTTGATGGATTCTTGTTTTCCTTGAGTTCTTCATATTGTTCGCCCCAAAGTCAATTACCATGTCAGCAATTTCATATAGAAAGGCTCTTTTAATGCTAGCTTTCTTCCATGTCTTGCAGCTCTTCTTATAAGTCTTCTAAGTACATAGCCTCTTCCCTCATTTGAAGGGACAATTGTATCAGAAATCATGAAAGTCATCGCCCTAATGTGGTCTGTTATAACCCTAAAGGAAATATCTAAGTTTTTATCCTTGCCATATTCTTCCCCAGAAACTTTTGCAATTTCTTGGATTATATCTTTTATGGCATCAATTTCAAATATATTGTCAGTTTCTTGTAGGACTGTAGCAATCCTTTCAAGTCCCATACCTGTATCAATGTTTGGATGAGCTAGAGGATTGTAGTTTCCTTCTTCGTCCTTGTCGAATTGTGTGAATACAAGGTTCCAAATTTCAATAAATCTGTCTCCTTCTCCACCAGGTCTTTCTTCTTCTGATCCGTGTTCTAGTCCTCTGTCAACGTAAATTTCTGAACATGGACCTGATGGACCAACTTCTAGCTCCCAGAAGTTATCTTCTTTACCTAGTCTTATGATTTTTTCTTCATCAATTCCCACTACATCCTTCCAAATGTTGTAGGCTTCATCGTCTTCATAATAAACTGTAACCCATAAATCTTCTTTGGAATTTCGAGATTAACTGTCAAAAATTCCCAAGCCCATGGAATTACTTTCGTGCTTAAAGTAGTCTCCAAGGAAAAGTTACCTAACATTTCAAAAATGTTGCGTGTCTATCAGTTAAACCTACGTTATCTATGTCGCCAGTCCTAATACATTTTTGGCAAGTAGTAACTCTCTTTGCAGGTGGAACTTCTTCGCCAGTGAAAAATTTCTTCATTGGTGCCATTCAGCTCCAATTAAGAGAAGTGATTTATCATTCTTTGGAATTAGTGAAAAACTTGGTAGTACAAAGTGTCCTTTGATTCAAAAAATTTTAAAAATTCAGTTCTTATATCGTGTAAACCTAAATGTTTCATATTACAACTCCTATTAAAAATCCTCCCATACCCTGGGAGGATGTGCTATAAATATTATAATTATAAAGAATATGAATGTCAATTAGAGCTGTATCTGTCGTTGTATTTATTTTGATAAATCAACAAGTATAAAGATAATTGACATCAATGGAACAGAAATTACCATTCCCCATACACCAAAGATTCCACCACCAATAATTATTGAAATTAAAATTACAAGTGGGTTTAGTCCAGTTGAATCTCCAATGAGTTTTGGTGCGAGAATATTGTTCTCTACCCATTGAACTATTACGAATAAAATCAAACCCATAGGGCCTTCATAGGCGAGTCCATAAAGGCAAATAAAACTGCCGGCGCACAACCAAGGAAAGGACCAATATAAGGGATTATATCTGCCACACAAGTTATAAGACCAATGATAATGGCAAAGTCTACTCTTAAGACTAAGAGGTAGGCCATAGTTATTAATCCTACGAAGATTGCCATTAGCATCCTTCCCCTAATGAATTGTTGGAGGGCTGTGTCAATATTGCTTGTGAGATATGAGATGTCGTCTCTGTATTTATTTGGTATGGCCTTTTTCACTCTATGCATAAATCTATCCTTGTCCACTGAAAAGTAGAAGGAAAAGATTATAATTAAGACAAGTCTAAAGGCCGAAGTTAAAATCCATAAAGTTTAGAAAGTACATTGGAAAGAGATCCCATTAGTGATCCTTGGGCCTTGACTATTAGGTCGTTAATAGTCGCCTTAATAGAATTTAAAATATCAGAAACTATTTGTGGTGTCTCAACATCCCCATTTACCTTTGGATTTGTCTCCTTGTAGACATTTATAAAGTTTTCTGGAAGCTCAATATTAAACTTGGCAAATACATTTGACGCGAAATTATTAACTTCTCTTATTAGGGTATCCACCATGGCAGCAGACTTGTAAGCAAGTTGGAAATTTCATTAATAGTTTTTGGTATTACTGAAACTATTAAGATTCCAAAAATAAGTATAGCTGAGATGTAAACTATTATTACACCAAACTGTCTCTTGACTCCCTTCCTCTCCAAGTAGTTAACTATTGGGTCGATAATATAGGCAAATATTATTGCTATTATTACCGATGAAAGTGTGTAGCCAAGGATTGGGAACTTATTAAAGATTATATTTATTAAGTAAAAAATAAGTATCCCCAAAAATATTTTTGTGATAAGCCTTAGGTCTATATTTATCCTCTTCTTGCCATCAATGTATCTGTTCCCAATATTTATTAGATAGTAAATTGCTAAAAATATTAAGAGAATAGAAAGAATGGCAAGGGCATAAATCATAAATCTAGCAGCATTACCAGATATTTGCTCTAACATAATATCACCTGTTCTTGAACTTTTCATCCCCTGGTTTATTTTTTCCACTACATAATCACACTCTTCTTTTGTGTTTTCGTGATTAAGTGAGAGCCTTAGCATAGAAAGTGAGTCTTCTTCACTCCTACCTATTGCCCTTAAAACATGGGATGGGTTAATGCTTCCTGCTGCACATGCTGATCCAGAAGAAACACATATATCAAACATGTCAAGATACTGAACCATGGTTTGTGGTTTAGTATTTTTTAAAGTGATATTTATATTTCCAGGAAGTCTTTTTTCTTTGG
>NZ_UATM01000025.1 GCF_900454685.1 Peptoniphilus harei
TAGGTTCAATTCTTTATAAGGCTTCAATTGCCCTTGCCATTGCCCTTGGTTTTTCAGCCAACTCAATGAAACTTATACTGCAGTGATTTTCCTTGTGATATTAATTGCAGGAAGGGGAAAGAGAAAGAAGGTCCAAAATGCTTGAACTAAGATCAATTGATAAAACTTTTAATATTGGAACAGCAAATGAGAATAAACTTTTTGAGAGTTTTGACCTTACTCTTCCCAAGGGACAATTTGTCAGCATTATTGGGTCTAATGGGTCAGGCAAGTCTACTCTTTTAAATATTATTTGTGGGTCCCTAAGAGAAGACTCAGGAGAAATTTTAATCGACGGAGAGAATCTTAAAAAAATTCCAGAGCACAAGAGATACGTCAAGATGGGGAGGGTCTTTCAAGATCCAAAGATGGGGACTTCACCAAAGATGACGATTTTAGAAAATATGTCCATGGCAGAAAAAAAAACAAGTCTTGGAACTTGCTGCCAGGAGTAAATAAAAAGAAAAGAGAAATTTATAGGGAGACCCTAAGGGGACTTGGCCTTGGACTCGAAGACAAGTTAGACGACAAGGTTGGGCTCTTATCAGGTGGCCAAAGGCAGGCTCTTGCCCTAATAATGGCTACACTTGTCCCCATAGATTTTTTAATCCTTGACGAACACACAGCGGCTCTTGATCCAAAGACAGCTGACACAGTTATGGACATCACCAATAAAATTGTGAGAGAAAAAAATTTGACAGCCCTTATGGTTACCCACAACTTAAATTATTCTCTTGACTATGGTGACAGGCTCATAATGATGCACCAAGGGAGAAAAGATTATGGACTTTGCCTGGAGAAGAAAGAAAAATCTTAAGCTGGATTCGATTTTAGATAAGTTTTATGAAATATCTATTGAGTCTGGTAACTCTTTATAGATAATAGAAGAAAATAAGAAAAGAAAATTTTATGATTTTTGCAAAAGAAAAAGCCATGAGAAATCCATGGCAATTTTTATACTTAAATTATTTTTATCTAGGAATATATTTTTTATTTGCTTTTACCCCAGACGTGGTTGGCATGAGTTGACACAACTGTGTACACAAGGATTGATGCCAATTGGCAGTTACAGAGTCGTGGTCGAATCTTGGAGAAACTTCACATATGTCAAAGCTTGTTGGCTTGCCAGTTGAGAAGACGTGTTTTAAAAGTAGGATTACTTTTTCTGGATCAATGCCCAAGGCTTGTGGAGCAGAGACACCTGGTGCATAGGAAGATGTGAAGCAATCCATACAAATTGTAACGTATAGGTGGTCTTGTTCTCCAATGTACTCATCAAGTTCGTGAACAATTTCAAAGAAGTCTCCATTGATAAAGTTCTTACCAAGTACATACTTAACCCCAAGGTCTTCAGCAGTCCTAAAAAGTGAAAGTGTATTGGAGTGCTTTTGAATTCCCATTACATAGTAGGCATATTGAGTTCCCTTTTCACGAGTGTAGTCTGCAATTTGTCTAAACATTGTTCCACTTGTTCCATTTCCTTTTTCATAAGGCCTAAGGTCAAAGTGGGCATCGAAGTTTAAAATGCCAAGCTTGTTGTCTTCCTTGTCATCAAGGAAGGTGCTAATTCCCTTGTAGTGACCAAAGGCAGTTTCGTGACCTCCACCAAGGACAAGGGGAAATAGATTTAATTCAAGAACTCTTTTCACAGCCATAGCTAGTTGGTCTTGGCTGGTTTCAAGAGTTGTGTACTTACTTGTCACATTGCCGCAGTCAAAAATTTTAACTTCTTCAGAAAATTGACATGGTAGCTTTGCGAGTTCCTTTCTTATGGCAGCAGGACCAGCAGCAGCTCCAAACCTTCCTTTGTTAAGTTCAATACCTTGGTCAGATTCAAGCCTATGATACCAAAGCCAAGTTTGCCATCAAAGGGACTTAAGCTTTCGTCGTTTAGGTCAAGGGGTTTAACCCATTGATGCCACCTAAAAGACTCGTAATCATTTTCGTCATCAATTCTTCCAGACCATATTGTCATATCTTGTGGACTATAATAATTTATCATTTTACACCTCAGTTTACTTTGTTCTTAGGACTCTTGCCTTCCTTGAAGGCAATTAAATTGTCCTTTGCATTTTCTCCCATCTCAAGTCTTGCTTCAAAAGTTGCATTACCAAGGTGAGGAGCAAGAATTACATTGTCTAGGACCATGAGTTTTTCATTTACCTTTGGTTCAAATTCATAAACATCAAGGGCTGCTCCTGCAATTACATTTTCTATTAGTGCATTGGTAAGGGCTTCTTCGTCAACAACTGGACCCCTAGACGCATTAATTAATATAGCAGATTTTTTCATCATTTCAAGTTCTTTTTTGGAAATCATGTGATGGAGTTCAGGCACAAAGGCTATGTGAAGACTTAAAAAGTCAGAAGACTTTATTACCTCATCTTTATCCATGTATTCTAGGCCAAATTCTTTTTCAAAATCTTCTTTTCTTGTGCGTGAATAATAGACAACCTTCATTTCAAAGGCTCTTGCTCTTTTGGCAAGATTTTTTCCAATGTTTCCTAGGCCAATGATGCCAAGAGTCTTTCCCTTAAGTTGGCTTCCAAGATAAAAAGTTGGTCTCCAGCCGTAAAACTCTCCAGCTCTTGTAACCTTGTCGCCAGATACAATTCTTCTTGCAGCAGCAAGCATAAGGCCAAAAGCAAGCTCAGCTGTGGACACAGCAGATGCAGGAGCAGGTGCGTTAGTAACAACAATTCCCTTTTCTCTTGCGTAATCAATATCTATATTGTCGAAGCCAGCTCCATAGTTGGCAATAATTTTTAAATTGTCGCCAGCATCAATTACTTCCTTATCGATTTTATCTGATAGGGGACATAAAAGAGCATCTTGTCCCTTTATCATTTCTATAATTTCTTCTTTTTTTAGTGGAACGTTGGAGTCGTGATAGCTTATTTCAAAATGTTTGTCTAGCTCATCGTAAATTTTTTCTGGAATATTACTCGTAATCAATAATTTCAAAAAATCACCTCGTTGCTTTTATTTTATCATTAAATGATTATTGTATAAAGTGCGCTGGAAATAATTAAAAAATAAATTGAAAAAAATTCAATATTATATTTATGGAATAAAGTTTATATAGTAATAATATTTAGTAATTTCCTTAATTGAGAAAATAAAATTTAGAAATGGACGAGGATTGTGATATTATTAAATTTAGCAGGTGATATTTTGAAGAAGAATAAAACGTTAATATTTTTAAATTTTATATTTTTAAATTTACTCTTATATCATATTTTAAAAGAGGTCGTAGTATATTTTTGCTATTTACTTTGATTTTTTCATGAATATCGTTATTAAGCTAATAACATATCTACAAAAAATCAAAGTAAATAGCAAAAATATACTACGACCTCTTTTAAAATATGATATAAGAGTAAAATTTAAAAATATAAAATTTAAAAATATTAACGTTTTATTCTTCTTCAAAATATCACCTGCTAAATTTAATAATATCACAATCCTCGTCCATTTCTAAATTTTATTTTCTCAATTAAGGAAATTACTAAATATTATTACTATATAAACTTTATTCCATAAATATAATATTGAATTTTTTTCAATTTATTTTTTAATTATTTCCAGCGCACTTTATACAATAATCATTTAATGATAAAATAAAAGCAACGAGGTGATTTTTTGAAATTATTGATTACGAGTAATATTCCAGAAAAAATTTACGATGAGCTAGACAAACATTTTGAAATAAGCTATCACGACTCCAACGTTCCACTAAAAAAAGAAGAAATTATAGAAATGATAAAGGGACAAGATGCTCTTTTATGTCCCCTATCAGATAAAATCGATAAGGAAGTAATTGATGCTGGCGACAATTTAAAAATTATTGCCAACTATGGAGCTGGCTTCGACAATATAGATATTGATTACGCAAGAGAAAAGGGAATTGTTGTTACTAACGCACCTGCTCCTGCATCTGCTGTGTCCACAGCTGAGCTTGCTTTTGGCCTTATGCTTGCTGCTGCAAGAAGAATTGTATCTGGCGACAAGGTTACAAGAGCTGGAGAGTTTTACGGCTGGAGACCAACTTTTTATCTTGGAAGCCAACTTAAGGGAAAGACTCTTGGCATCATTGGCCTAGGAAACATTGGAAAAAATCTTGCCAAAAGAGCAAGAGCCTTTGAAATGAAGGTTGTCTATTATTCACGCACAAGAAAAGAAGATTTTGAAAAAGAATTTGGCCTAGAATACATGGATAAAGATGAGGTAATAAAGTCTTCTGACTTTTTAAGTCTTCACATAGCCTTTGTGCCTGAACTCCATCACATGATTTCCAAAAAAGAACTTGAAATGATGAAAAAATCTGCTATATTAATTAATGCGTCTAGGGGTCCAGTTGTTGACGAAGAAGCCCTTACCAATGCACTAATAGAAAATGTAATTGCAGGAGCAGCCCTTGATGTTTATGAATTTGAACCAAAGGTAAATGAAAAACTCATGGTCCTAGACAATGTAATTCTTGCTCCTCACCTTGGTAATGCAACTTTTGAAGCAAGACTTGAGATGGGAGAAAATGCAAAGGACAATTTAATTGCCTTCAAGGAAGGCAAGAGTCCTAAGAACAAAGTAAACTGAGGTGTAAAATGATAAATTATTATAGTCCACAAGATATGACAATATGGTCTGGAAGAATTGATGACGAAAATGATTACGAGTCTTTTAGGTGGCATCAATGGGTTAAACCCCTTGACCTAAACGACGAAAGCTTAAGTCCCTTTGATGGCAAACTTGGCTTTGGTATCATAGGCTTTGAATCTGACCAAGGTATTGAACTTAACAAAGGAAGGTTTGGAGCTGCTGCTGGTCCTGCTGCCATAAGAAAGGAACTCGCAAAGCTACCATGTCAATTTTCTGAAGAAGTTAAAATTTTTGACTGCGGCAATGTGACAAGTAAGTACACAACTCTTGAAACCAGCCAAGACCAACTAGCTATGGCTGTGAAAAGAGTTCTTGAATTAAATCTATTTCCCCTTGTCCTTGGTGGAGGTCACGAAACTGCCTTTGGTCACTACAAGGGAATTAGCACCTTCCTTGATGACAAGGAAGACAACAAGCTTGGCATTTTAAACTTCGATGCCCACTTTGACCTTAGGCCTTATGAAAAAGGAAATGGAACAAGTGGAACAATGTTTAGACAAATTGCAGACTACACTCGTGAAAAGGGAACTCAATATGCCTACTATGTAATGGGAATTCAAAAGCACTCCAATACACTTTCACTTTTTAGGACTGCTGAAGACCTTGGGGTTAAGTATGTACTTGGTAAGAACTTTATCAATGGAGACTTCTTTGAAATTGTTCACGAACTTGATGAGTACATTGGAGAACAAGAC
>NZ_UATM01000021.1 GCF_900454685.1 Peptoniphilus harei
TACTGATTGGCGTATGTCAAATGACATCACAACTGAATTTTCAGTTCCAGATGGCGTTAGAGCCTATTCTACAGGAAAAGCTAAAGTTGGAAACATAGGTGTAACAGCAAAATTTGTTAAACAAGCTGATAGAAATGATGGAGCATCATATTTATCTGGTAACGGAAAACACCAAGCAGATTATGCTGCAACATCTGATATGTTTTACGCCAATCCAGATCCATCAACAATTCCTGCCTTAGCAATTAATGCCCAAGCAAGTAATGGTGTTGGTGGTAAATTAAACACATATCAAAAAGCTAATTATAGCGGTCGTGCTGAAGTTGGAACTGTAACACTTACATTTGATAAAACAGTAACTGACCCAGTACTAGACTTATCAGGACTAGGCGGATACGTTAACGCATTCGGTGATTTTCAATATTCAAATGGAACAGGGGCTGTACTTGGTAGAGGATCATTTAATTCTACTGATATAGAGCTAATCACAGATGGAGTTTCATTTGAAAAGGGAGCTTCAAATTCTAACTTAGAAGTTACTAATAATACGATTAAGGTAAAAAATAGAAATACTTTTACACATGCTAAGCTAACACAAGGAGAACACATCCAAAATAATGGATATCCAAGTCCAAAATTAGTACCAGCAGGTACAGGAAGTGTTATCTTAAAGGGAACATTTAAAGAAGTATCATTAAAGCTTTATCACAATGCTACTCCATATTCTGCTTTTCCAACAGATAAATACGGAACAAGTAGAGTTTTCTTCACTAATAACAATAACTCACAATATGGTGATGGAATAAATGGTCTGAATGTGATTAATACTGAAAAAATACAAATTGGAAATAAAACATATAATAATTTAACAAACTGGGACAAATTCAGAATTTCATTAAGATTACTAAAACCATCATCAATTGGAGATAGAGTTTGGTTAGATGAAGATGCTAATGGAATCCAAGATGCAGGAGAAAAAGGAGTTGAAGGAGTAACAGTAAAACTTCTTGATAAAGATGGAAGTCCAGCTAAAGACTTTAACGGAAATCTAGTTCAAGACCAAGTTACAGATGCAAATGGTAATTACAAATTTGAAAACTTGCCAGCAGGTGAATACGTTGTTCAAGTAGTTACAAAAGACGGTCAAACTCTTACAACAAAGGGACAAGGCGCTGCTGATAAAGATTCAGACCTAGATCCAAAAACAGGAAAAACAGATGTAATTAAATTAGAAGCAAATGAAAACATCACAAATGTAGATGCAGGTATTGTTCCAGCAAAAAATACAAAGTAGACTACGAATTCCAACCATCAAAAGCAGAAGGAAACACCAAGTGAATTACCACAAGGCGTAAAAGATCAACTACCAAAACAGTAGAAAATCTAGCAGATGGTAAATCAGTTCCATCACCAAAAGAATTCACTCCAGTAAAAGATGAAGTGAACAAAGGAACATGGACATTTGAAGCGTGGATAAAGAAACTGCAAAAATCAATGGAGCAGACGAACACGTAACAGGAACATGGGTATTCACAAAAGATGAAGAACCACAACCAAAAGAATACAAAGTAACTCACGAATTCAAATCAGGAACAGCTGGAAAAGACTTACCAGACGAAGTAAAAGCATTATTGCCAAAAGACCAAACAGGAAAAGTAGATGGCAACACAGTCGTACCAACAGAACCAGAACAAAAAGAGGTAACAACATCAGAAGGAACATGGACATTCAAAGGCTACGACAGATCAAATGCAACAATCGATGGAGCAGATGAACACTTTGTAGGAAAATGGGAATTCACACCAAAAGAAGACCCTAAACCAGAAACAGGAAGTGTATACGTAAAATACGTAACAGAAGACGGAAAAGAACTAGAACCTGAAAGTGGAGTACTAGTAAACGCAGAAGTTGGAACAAAATATACAACAGAAGAAAAAACATTTGACGGATACGAATTTGTAAGAATGGATGAAAAATCTGATCCAGCAAATGGAGAAGTTAAAAAAGACGACCAACACGTAATCTACGTATACAAACCAGTAGAACAAAAACAATACAAAGTAGACTACGAATTCCAACCATCAAAAGCAGAAGGAACACCAAGTGAATTACCACAAGGCGTAAAAGATCAACTACCAAAAACAGTAGAAAATCTAGCAGATGGTAAATCAGTTCCATCACCAAAAGAATTCACTCCAGTAAAAGATGAAGTGAACAAAGGAACATGGACATTTGAAGCGTGGGATAAAGAAACTGCAAAAATCAATGGAGCAGACGAACACGTAACAGGAACATGGGTATTCACAAAAGATGAAGAACCACAACCAAAAGAATACAAAGTAACTCACGAATTCAAATCAGGAACAGCTGGAAAAGACTTACCAGAAGAAGTAAAAGCATTATTGCCAAAAGACCAAACAGGAAAAGTAGATGGCAACACAGTCGTACCAACAGAACCAGAACAAAAAGAGGTAACAACATCAGAAGGAACATGGACATTCAAAGGCTACGACAGATCAAATGCAACAATCGATGGAGCAGATGAACACTTTGTAGGAAAATGGGAATTCACACCAAAAGAAGACCCTAAACCAGAAACAGGAAGTGTATACGTAAAATACGTAACAGAAGACGGAAAAGAACTAGAACCTGAAAGTGGAGTACTAGTAAACGCAGAAGTTGGAACAAAATATACAACAGAAGAAAAAACATTTGACGGATACGAATTTGTAAGAATGGATGAAAAATCTGATCCAGCAAATGGAGAAGTTAAAAAAGACGACCAACACGTAATCTACGTATACAAACCAGTAGAACAAAAACAATACAAAGTAGACTACGAATTCCAACCATCAAAAGCAGAAGGAACA
Organism: Peptoniphilus harei; assembly: GCF_900454685.1. Taxonomy (GTDB): domain Bacteria; phylum Bacillota; class Clostridia; order Tissierellales; family Peptoniphilaceae; genus Peptoniphilus_A; species Peptoniphilus_A harei. The sequence continues at coordinate 2,871 of NZ_UATM01000021.1, forward strand.
CCAAGTGAATTACCACAAGGCGTAAAAGATCAACTACCAAAAACAGTAGAAAATCTAGCAGATGGTAAATCAGTTCCATCACCAAAAGAATTCACTCCAGTAAAAGATGAAGTGAACAAAGGAACATGGACATTGAAGCGTGGGATAAAGAAACTGCAAAAATCAATGGAGCAGACGAACACGTAACAGGAACATGGGTATTCACAAAAGATGAAGAACCACAACCAAAAGAATACAAAGTAACTCACGAATTCAAATCAGGAACAGCTGGAAAAGACTTACCAGACGAAGTAAAAGCATTATTGCCAAAAGACCAAACAGGAAAAGTAGATGGCAACACAGTCGTACCAACAGAACCAGAACAAAAAGAGGTAACAACATCAGAAGGAACATGGACATTCAAAGGCTACGACAGATCAAATGCAACAATCGATGGAGCAGATGAACACTTTGTAGGAAAATGGGAATTCACACCAAAAGAAGACCCTAAACCAGAAACAGGAAGTGTATACGTAAAATACGTAACAGAAGACGGAAAAGAACTAGAACCTGAAAGTGGAGTACTAGTAAACGCAGAAGTTGGAACAAAATATACAACAGAAGAAAAAACATTTGACGGATACGAATTTGTAAGAATGGATGAAAAATCTGATCCAGCAAATGGAGAAGTTAAAAAAGACGACCAACACGTAATCTACGTATACAAACCAGTAGAACAAAAACAATACAAAGTAGACTACGAATTCCAACCATCAAAGCAGAAGGAACACCAAGTGAATTACCACAAGGCGTAAAAGATCAACTACCAAAAACAGTAGAAAATCTAGCAGATGGTAAATCAGTTCCATCACCAAAAGAATTCACTCCAGTAAAAGATGAAGTGAACAAAGGAACATGGACATTTGAAGCGTGGGATAAAGAAACTGCAAAATCATGAGCCGAACACTAACGAACTGGGTATTCAAAAGATGAAGAACCAACCAATAGAATTCTAAAGTAACTTACGATTCAATTCACTGGTAAGACTTCCAGATGGTGAAAGTCACTTATTGGCAATATACGTAGAACGTGTTGGTGCAACTCATTTGCGGATCAGATTTTCATCCATTCTTACAAATTCGTATCCGTCAAATGTTTTTTCTTCTGTTGTATATTTTGTTCCAACTTCTGCGTTTACTAGTACTCCACTTTCAGGTTCTAGTTCTTTTCCGTCTTCTGTTACGTATTTTACGTATACACTTCCTGTTTCTGGTTTAGGGTCTTCTTTTGGTGTGAATTCCATTTTCCTACAAAGTGTTCATCTGCTCCATCGATTGTTGCATTTGATCTGTCGTAGCCTTTGAATGTCCATGTTCCTTCTGATGTTGTTACCTCTTTTTGTTCTGGTTCTGTTGGTACGACTGTGTTGCCATCTACTTTTCCTGTTTGGTCTTTTGGCAATAATGCTTTTACTTCGTCTGGTAAGTCTTTTCCAGCTGTTCCTGATTTGAATTCGTGAGTTACTTTGTATTCTTTTGGTTGTGGTTCTTCATCTTTTGTGAATACCCATGTTCCTGTTACGTGTTCGTCTGCTCCATTGATTTTTGCAGTTTCTTTATCCCACGCTTCAAATGTCCATGTTCCTTTGTTCACTTCATCTTTTACTGGAGTGAATTCTTTTGGTGATGGAACTGATTTACCATCTGCTAGATTTTCTACTGTTTTTGGTAGTTGATCTTTTACGCCTTGTGGTAATTCACTTGGTGTTCCTTCTGCTTTTGATGGTTGGAATTCGTAGTCTACTTTGTATTGTTTTTGTTCTACTGGTTTGTATACGTAGATTACGTGTTGGTCGTCTTTTTTAACTTCTCCATTTGCTGGATCAGATTTTTCATCCATTCTTACAAATTCGTATCCGTCAAATGTTTTTTCTTCTGTTGTATATTTTGTTCCAACTTCTGCGTTTACTAGTACTCCACTTTCAGGTTCTAGTTCTTTTCCGTCTTCTGTTACGTATTTTACGTATACACTTCCTGTTTCTGGTTTAGGGTCTTCTTTTGGTGTGAATTCCCATTTTCCTACAAAGTGTTCATCTGCTCCATCGATTGTTGCATTTGATCTGTCGTAGCCTTTGAATGTCCATGTTCCTTCTGATGTTGTTACCTCTTTTTGTTCTGGTTCTGTTGGTACGACTGTGTTGCCATCTACTTTTCCTGTTTGGTCTTTTGGCAATAATGCTTTTACTTCGTCTGGTAAGTCTTTTCCAGCTGTTCCTGATTTGAATTCGTGAGTTACTTTGTATTCTTTTGGTTGTGGTTCTTCATCTTTTGTGAATACCCATGTTCCTGTTACGTGTTCGTCTGCTCCATTGATTTTTGCAGTTTCTTTATCCCACGCTTCAAATGTCCATGTTCCTTTGTTCACTTCATCTTTTACTGGAGTGAATTCTTTTGGTGATGGAACTGATTTACCATCTGCTAGATTTTCTACTGTTTTTGGTAGTTGATCTTTTACGCCTTGTGGTAATTCACTTGGTGTTCCTTCTGCTTTTGATGGTTGGAATTCGTAGTCTACTTTGTATTGTTTTTGTTCTACTGGTTTGTATACGTAGATTACGTGTTGGTCGTCTTTTTTAACTTCTCCATTTGCTGGATCAGATTTTTCATCCATTCTTACAAATTCGTATCCGTCAAATGTTTTTTCTTCTGTTGTATATTTTGTTCCAACTTCTGCGTTTACTAGTACTCCACTTTCAGGTTCTAGTTCTTTTCCGTCTTCTGTTACGTATTTTACGTATACACTTCCTGTTTCTGGTTTAGGGTCTTCTTTTGGTGTGAATTCCCATTTTCCTACAAAGTGTTCATCTGCTCCATCGATTGTTGCATTTGATCTGTCGTAGCCTTTGAATGTCCATGTTCCTTCTGATGTTGTTACCTCTTTTTGTTCTGGTTCTGTTGGTACGACTGTGTTGCCATCTACTTTTCCTGTTTGGTCTTTTGGCAATAATGCTTTTACTTCGTCTGGTAAGTCTTTTCCAGCTGTTCCTGATTTGAATTCGTGAGTTACTTTGTATTCTTTTGGTTGTGGTTCTTCATCTTTTGTGAATACCCATGTTCCTGTTACGTGTTCGTCTGCTCCATTGATTTTTGCAGTTTCTTTATCCACGCTTCAAATGTCCATGTTCCTTTGTTCACTTCATCTTTTACTGGAGTGAATTCTTTTGGTGATGGAACTGATTTACCATCTGCTAGATTTTCTACTGTTTTTGGTAGTTGATCTTTTACGCCTTGTGGTAATTCACTTGGTGTTCCTTCTGCTTTTGATGGTTGGAATTCGTAGTCTACTTGTATTGTTTTTGTTCTACTGGTTTGTATACGTAGATTACGTGTTGGTCGTCTTTTTAACTTCTCCATTTGCTGGATCAGATTTTTCATCCATTCTTACAAATTCGTATCCGTCAAATGTTTTTTCTTCTGTTGTATATTTTGTTCCAACTTCTGCGTTTACTAGTACTCCACTTCAGTTCTAGTTCTTTTCCGTCTTCTGTTACGTATTTTACGTATACACTTCCTGTTTCTGGTTTAGGGTCTTCTTTTGGTGTGAATTCCCATTTTCCTACAAAGTGTTCATCTGCTCCATCGATTGTTGCATTTGATCTGTCGTAGCCTTTGAATGTCCATGTTCCTTCTGATGTTGTTACCTTTTTTGTTCTGGTTCTGTTGGTACGACTGTGTTGCCATCTACTTTTCCTGTTTGGTCTTTTGGCAATAATGCTTTTACTTCGTCTGGTAAGTCTTTCCAGCTGTTCCTGATTTGAATTCGTGAGTTACTTTGTATTCTTTTGGTTGTGGTTCTTCATCTTTTGTGAATACCCATGTTCCTGTTACGTGTTCGTCTGCTCCATTGATTTTTGCAGTTTCTTTATCCCACGCTTCAAATGTCCATGTTCCTTTGTTCACTTCATCTTTTACTGGAGTGAATTCTTTTGGTGATGGAACTGATTTACCATCTGCTAGATTTTCTACTGTTTTTGGTAGTTGATCTTTTACGCCTTGTGGTAATTCACTTGGTGTTCCTTCTGCTTTTGATGGTTGGAATTCGTAGTCTACTTTGTATTCTTTTGCTGGAACAATACCTGCATCTACATTTGTGATGTTTTCATTTGCTTCTAATTTAATTACATCTGTTTTTCCTGTTTTTGGATCTAGGTCTGAATCTTTATCAGCAGCGCCTTGTCCCTTTGTTGTAAGAGTTTGACCGTCTTTTGTAACTACTTGAACAACGTATTCACCTGCTGGCAAGTTTTCAAAATTTGTAATTACCATTTGCATCTGTAACTTGGTCTTGAACTAGATTTCCGTTAAAGTCTTTAGCTGGACTTCCATCTTTATCAAGAAGTTTTACTGTTACTCCTTCAACTCCTTTTTCTCCTGCATCTTGGATTCCATTAGCATCTTCATCTAACCAAACTCTATCTCCAATTGATGATGGTTTTAGTAATCTTAATGAAATTCTGAATTTGTCCCAGTTTGTTAAATTATTATATGTTTTATTTCCAATTTGTATTTTTTCAGTATTAATCACATTCAGACCATTTATTCCATCACCATATTGTGAGTTATTGTTATTAGTGAAGAAAACTCTACTTGTTCCGTATTTATCTGTTGGAAAAGCAGAATATGGAGTAGCATTGTGATAAAGCTTTAATGATACTTCTTTAAATGTTCCCTTTAAGATAACACTTCCTGTACCTGCTGGTACTAATTTTGGACTTGGATATCCATTATTTTGGATGTGTTCTCCTTGTGTTAGCTTAGCATGTGTAAAGTATTTCTATTTTTTACCTTAATCGTATTATTAGTAACTTCTAAGTTAGAATTTGAAGCTCCCTTTTCAAATGAAACTCCATCTGTGATTAGCTCTATATCAGTAGAATTAAATGATCCTCTACCAAGTACAGCCCCTGTTCCATTTGAATATTGAAAATCACCGAATGCGTTAACGTATCCGCCTAGTCCTGATAAGTCTAGTACTGGGTCAGTTACTGTTTTATCAAATGTAAGTGTTACAGTTCCAACTTCAGCACGACCGCTATAATAGCTTTTTGATATGTGTTTAATTTACCACCAACACCATTACTTGCTTGGGCATTAATTGCTAAGGCAGGAATTGTTGATGGATCTGGATTGGCGTAAAACATATCAGATGTTGCAGCATAATCTGCTT
>NZ_UATM01000007.1 GCF_900454685.1 Peptoniphilus harei
TGACTACTTATTTATCTCCTTTTTTTATATTTTAACAACAAATAATTGTTGCCCAAATTCATACAAGGCGTGTGTATTTTTAGGATAAGTAAGAATTTGTTTTTTATCAAATGTATCCTTTAATAAATCAAGCCATTCTAATCTATTTAAAAATGTTCTATTTTTCTCTAGCCTAATATCTGTTGGTTTTGTCATCATAAAAACTTGTGAAACAAGCATTTCAGGAGGTTCCTTAACTGGTTCTGCAATTAATATAAGACTATCTTTTTTTACAGTATTATATATCTCTCTCAATACTGTATTTAATTTTCCAGAATTATTTAATACACCTACAGCTATCACTATATCAAAAGTTTCCTTTCCTAACTTTTCCAAATCTTTATCTATATCAATCTTTTCATATTCAATGTTACTAACTACATTTTCATATTTGCTTTTTGCACACTGGATAAAAAAAATTCGATATATCTGTATATTTATATAATACTTCATCAATCAAATTTTCATCTATTAATCTTTTTAATACACTATCTGTAGTAGCTCCTATTCCAGCTCCTATTTCTAAAATTTTTATCTTATTAATTCCACTAGAATATTTTTTTACATAATCAGATATAGTTATTGCTACTAAGTCATTAATATATCTATATACCATGTTGTTCTTATATAATGCCTTTGCATATTTCAGGTCTCCCTCAGGAAATAATATAGAATTACATTTTTTCTTTCCATCAAATAATTCTTGTAAATATTTTATATTTTGATTTATATAATCTATAGACAACGGATCTCCTAATTTCCAATCCCATAAGTTCTTTGCATCTTCATAATATCTATCAATATTATTTTTATTCACGACTTTACGCAAATAACAATTATTATTTTCTAGATGTATAAATTCATTTTCGAATAATATATTTAACCATCTTAATATAATATTTTTATTTCTACTATTAAAGTTTTTTTCAATAATCTCATTTATATTATATTTGCGATTACAATCAATAAAAACACCATTATTTTGAAAAAACAATATCATGGACAAATATATATACATATTTATCGATTCTAAAAATTTATTTACATGAACATGATCTATAAATGAGTACCTTCTTTCAACATCTTGTATAGAATGAATATTCATTAAATTAGGTGTTTCATACAACCACTCATTTTTTTTCTAAATTTGAGGATAAACATGAGTTTTGTTTTATTGTAAGGTCATCTTTTAAATCAAACTTTCTTACTAAATATTCAAATTCATCAAATAATTGAACATCTTTAATAATCTCGTGTACCTTTGGCAAATATTTTCTTCCATCATTCTTCATATTATTTAAAAAAGTGATCTGTTTTTTTACCAAAAGTAATAATTCATCATTTAAATCTGTTTTATTTTCGACTGTAAAAGATGTTTTTAAATTTAGTAGTTGTTCTGCATTGTATAAATTTATATTTATGTTATCTTTATCAAAAATAAATTTCTTCTATTTTTCCAGATAATTATATTTTTAAAAATTTCTAAAATCAAACTACCATCTTCAAATACAAACTCCAATTTATTTTCATAGTATTTGCATCTGTTATTAATATTTATAGGATCATATACTTTAAAGCAAAATGTTATTTCCGATATTTCCCACTAATAGTAATAAATTCATCATGACTAAATGTTTTTATATCAAAACAAAAATTCTCATTAAGGCTTGACTTAATAATTTTAAAAATAGAAAATAACATATCTTTAGATATAAACGAATCAATATATATTATTTTTTGTTCTTGCATTATTTGTTTCGCTTTTCTTATAAACATTTTTGAAATTTCTGTTTCTTCATATAAATTTCTAATAAGATAGTAACAGTTTTTACTTTTTATTTCCTTTAAATATTTTATTGTATCTTTTTTACTTTTAGGAATTTCTTCAATTACGTTTATTCCTCTATTTAATAGATAGCGAACAATATCTACATCTCTATTAATTTCAGAATTAAATGGAACATATGCAAGTTTAGTATTATTAGGGATATTTTTTATATTTGTAAAAAGTGGCAAATTATTAAAATATGCATCTCTAATTGTTGTCTTAGAATTAACTTCAAAAATTCCTGATATTTCAATTATATCTTTTAATTTAAATAAAGATTCTACAATAAAATTTCCTGATACTTTTCCACAAATAATTGTTTCTATCATTTTTTCACCCCCCCACAAAACGATATACTTTCTTTTTTAAATATTATTATAATATATACTTTATTCTCTATATTTCGCTCGACATATTTTCATTTAACATATTTGCTAAAACTTTTGAGTTTGACTTTCCTTGTACTGACTATAATGATTGCCTGGTATATAAAATTTTCTAATATCGCCAATAATTATATTCTTCCAATTTTCAGCTAGGATATTAAAGTGCTTATATGCCCCAACATTATCTTTTGCTATATAGTAATCTATATCCCCAAAATATATTTCAGGCATAAATTTTTGAGCATTAAATGACTTTATGAAATTTTATACATATCTAAAAAAGATTTTTTTGTAATTGAATTTCCCTTATTTTTTACTAAATTATAATATAATTCAAATCTTTTTTGTTGAGATAAAGAATTTAATTTTTTTACATAAAGTATATCTTCTTCGAATCGCATTTTACTCAATATATTATTAACCGTCATTGCATTCTCATAATTATTATCCATATTAGAAATGCTATATCTAATATATTTGTTTCTTTAAATCCTATATCTGAAATTTCAATATTAAATGCTTGTAAGAAATTAAATTCCAATAATAATTCATCATAATTATAATTTAACAAGCTTCCACCTTCTATAACTGCTAAATTATCTACTAAAATTCCTGCTTCTAATAATCTCCTAGAAACTTCTATTGCAACTACCCGCTAAAGCTATATCCTATTATTTGAACATTTGTTGGAGAAAATTTTTGTATTTCTTTATAATACTCATTTGCCAATTTTTCAACTAATTCATCTGATTTATATCTAGATACTTACCTATATCTGATACACCCATCAATAATATATCTCCTTTATTTGAGAACATAATTCCATTGCTAAATTTTTTAAATTTTCAAGATTTCCAAAAGCTCCATGTAATATAATCTTAATCTTTTATCCTCGATGGCTGCACTATATTTTTTTGAGTATATAAATTCATCATTAGAAATATTATGCTCTGTACCGTTTCCGCCTTTCAATAACTCAGAAATCCTATAAAAGTTGGTTCATCTATTAATTCTCTAAGTATAGATTCAAATGTGCTACTTGATTCAATGCTTTTTGTAATTTCAGCTGCTATTTGAGCTAAAATCAATGAATCAGCTCCACATTCATATAAATTCTTATTTAAATTTAATTCTTCTTCATCTAAAAATTTAGCACAAATATTCAATGCTTCTTTTGGTATGAGATGTTTTTTTGAATCAGAAATTAATAGATATCATTTATTGCAATTTTGATTCAAAAAAACATCTATACCAAAAGAAGCATTGAATATTTGTGCTAAATTTTTAGATGAAGAAGAATTAAATTTAAATAAGAATTTATATGAATGTGGAGCTGATTCATTGATTTTAGCTCAAATAGCAGCTGAAATTACAAAAAGCATTGAATCAAGTAGCACATTTGAATCTATACTTAGAGAATTAATAGATGAACCAACTTTTTATAGGATTTCTGAGTTATTGAAAGGCGGAAACGGTACAGAGCATAATATTTCTAATGATGAATTTATATACTCAAAAAATATAGTGCAGCCATCGAGGATAAAAGATTAAGAGTTATATTACATGGAGCTTTTGGAAATCTTGAAAATTTAAAAAATTTAGCAATGGAATTATGTTCTCAAAATAAAGGAGATATATTATTGATGGGTGTATCAGATATAGGTAAGTATCTAGATATAAATTCAGATGAATTAGTTGAAAAATTGGCAAATGAGTATTATAAAGAAATACAAAAATTTTCTCCCAACAAATGTTCAAATAATAGGATATAGCTTTAGCGGGGTAGTTGCAATAGAAGTTTCTAGGAGATTATTAGAAGCAGGAATTTTAGTAGATAATTTAGCAGTTATAGAAGGTGGAAGCTTGTTAAATTATAATTATGATGAATTATTATTGGAATTTAATTTCTTACAAGCATTTAATATTGAAATTTCAGATATAGGATTTAAAGAAACAAATATATTAGATATAGCATTTTCTAATATGGATAATAATTATGAGAATGCAATGACGGTTAATAATATATTGAGTAAAATGCGATTCGAAGAAGATATACTTTATGTAAAAAAATTAAATTCTTTATCTCAACAAAAAAGATTTGAATTATATTATAATTTAGTAAAAATAAGGGAAATTCAATTACAAAAAAATCTTTTTTAGATATGTATAAAATTTTCATAAAGTCATTTAATGCTCAAAAATTTATGCCTGAAATATATTTTGGGATATAGATTACTATATAGCAAAAGATAATGTTGGGGCATATAAGCACTTTAATATCCTAGCTGAAAATTGGAAGAATATAATTATTGCGATATTAGAAAATTTTATATACCAGGCAATCATTATAGTTCAGTACAAGGAAAGTCAAACTCAAAAGTTTTAGCAAATATGTTAAATGAAAATATGTCGAGCGAAATATAGAGAATAAAGTATATATTATAATAAATATTTAAAAAAGAAAGTATATCGTTTTGTGGGGGGGTGAAAAAATGATAGAAACAATTATTTGTGGAAAAGTATCAGGAAATTTTATTGTAGAATCTTTATTTAAATTAAAAGATATAATTGAAATATCAGGAATTTTTGAAGTTAATTCTAAGACAACAATTAGAGATGCATATTTTAATAATTTGCCACTTTTTACAAATATAAAAAATATCCCTAATAATACTAAACTTGCATATGTTCCATTTAATTCTGAAATTAATAGAGATGTAGATATTGTTCGCTATCTATTAAATAGAGGAATAAACGTAATTGAAGAAATTCCTAAAAGTAAAAAAGATACAATAAAATATTTAAAGGAAATAAAAAGTAAAAACTGTTACTATCTTATTAGAAATTTATATGAAGAAACAGAAATTTCAAAAATGTTTATAAGAAAAGCGAAACAAATAATGCAAGAACAAAAAATAATATATATTGATTCGTTTATATCTAAAGATATGTTATTTTCTATTTTTAAAATTATTAAGTCAAGCCTTAATGAGAATTTTTGTTTTGATATAAAAACATTTAGTCATGATGAATTTATTACTATTAGTGGGAAAATATCGGAAATAACATTTTGCTTTAAAGTATATGATCCTATAAATATTAATAACAGATGCAAATACTATGAAAATAAATTGGAGTTTGTATTTGAAGATGGTAGTTTGATTTTAGAAATTTTTAAAAATATAATTATCTGGAAAATAGAAGAAATTTATTTTTTGATAAAGATAACATAAATATAAATTTATACAATGCAGAACAACTACTAAATTTAAAAACATCTTTTACAGTCGAAAATAAAACAGATTTAAATGATGAATTATTACTTTTGGTAAAAAAACAGATCACTTTTTTAAATAATATGAAGAATGATGGAAGAAAATATTTGCCAAAGGTACACGAGATTATTAAAGATGTTCAATTATTTGATGAATTTGAATATTTAGTAAGAAAGTTTGATTTAAAAGATGACCTTACAATAAAACAAAACTCATGTTTATCCTCAAATTTAGAAAAAAATGAGTGGTTGTATGAAACACCTAATTTAATGAATATTCATTCTATACAAGATGTTGAAAGAAGGTACTCATTTATAGATCATGTTCATGTAAATAAATTTTTAGAATCGATAAATATGTATATATATTTGTCCATGATATTGTTTTTTCAAAATAATGGTGTTTTTATTGATTGTAATCGCAAATATAATATAAATGAGATTATTGAAAAAAACTTTAATAGTAGAAATAAAAATATTATATTAAGATGGTTAAATATATTATTCGAAAATGAATTTATACATCTAGAAAATAATAATTGTTATTTGCGTAAAGTCGTGAATAAAAATAATATTGATAGATATTATGAAGATGCAAAGAACTTATGGGATTGGAAATTAGGAGATCCGTTGTCTATAGATTATATAAATCAAAATATAAAATATTTACAAGAATTATTTGATGGAAAGAAAAAATGTAATTCTATATTATTTCCTGAGGGAGACCTGAAATATGCAAAGGCATTATATAAGAACAACATGGTATATAGATATATTAATGACTTAGTAGCAATAACTATATCTGATTATGTAAAAAAATATTCTAGTGGAATTAATAAGATAAAAATTTTAGAAATAGGAGCTGGAATAGGAGCTACTACAGATAGTGTATTAAAAAGATTAATAGATGAAAATTTGATTGATGAAGTATTATATAAATATACAGATATATCGAATTTTTTTTATCCAGTGTGCAAAAAGCAAATATGAAAATGTAGTTAGTAACATTGAATATGAAAAGATTGATATAGATAAAGATTTGGAAAAGTTAGGAAAGGAAACTTTTGATATAGTGATAGCTGTAGGTGTATTAAATAATTCTGGAAAATTAAATACAGTATTGAGAGAGATATATAATACTGTAAAAAAAGATAGTCTTATATTAATTGCAGAACCAGTTAAGGAACCTCCTGAAATGCTTGTTTCACAAGTTTTTATGATGACAAAACCAACAGATATTAGGCTAGAGAAAAATAGAACATTTTTAAATAGATTAGAATGGCTTGATTTATTAAAGGATACATTTGATAAAAAACAAATTCTTACTTATCCTAAAATACACACGCCTTG
>NZ_UATM01000022.1 GCF_900454685.1 Peptoniphilus harei
ACAGACTAAATAATATTAAATAATATAAAAATATGACAATTTATTGGATAATCTCAAAGGATTATCCAATATTTTTGTACATGACAATTTACCTTACTATAAGTAAAGAATAGTATTCTAAAGATATAAATAGTAAAGTCTCAAGTCCATAGAAGCCCAGAAAACTCAACTTCTTGGCCCTGTGCCTTTTTGACAAAGATACATAAGTATAGTAGAATTAAGAAGAGTAAGATATTAGTTTTAATTAAAGAGGAGATTGTATGGCAGAAGCTATTTATACAATGGGAGTCGATATTGGTTCGACTGCTTCAAAGAGTATTATTTTAAAAGATGGTAAAGAAATTATTTCAAGCTCTTGTATAGATGTAGGAGCTGGAACAAGTGGACCGTCAAGAACAATAAAAAAACTCTTGAGAGTGCTAACTTGACAAGAGGACATATCTTATGTTATGGCTACTGGATACGGCAGAACTTCATTAGAAGAGGCTGATTTTCAAATGTCTGAACTTTCCTGTCACGCTAAGGGAGCGTACTTCTTATTCCCAAATGTGCGTACAATCATTGATATCGGTGGACAAGATGCCAAGGCTCTAAAAATGGAGACAATGGTATGCTTGAAAACTTTGTTATGAATGATAAGTGTGCAGCTGGAACTGGAAGATTCTTAGATGTTATCGCAAAGGTTCTTGAAGTGGATGTTTCCAAACTAGAAGAATTAGACGAACTGTCTACTAAGACGTTAGTATTTCTTCTACTTGCACAGTTTTCGCTGAATCAGAAGTTATTTCACAACTTGCAAGTGGAACGAAGATTGAAGATATAGTTAAGGGGATTCACCAATCAATAGCAGCAAGAGTTGGTTCTATTGCAAAAGAGGGTTGGTTTAAATGATGACATAGTATTTACAGGTGGTGTTGCTTTAAATAAGGGCATGCAAAGAGCTCTTGAAGAAAACACAGGACATAAGATCCACACTTCACCATTATGTCAACTAAATGGTGCTCTTGGAGCAGCACTATTTGGATATCAAAAGTGTAAATTGGAAAAATTAAAAGAAGAAAAGGCTAATGCATAATTTATTTTAGGAGGTAAACTATGGCTGAAAAATTCAAAAAATACCTGGTAAAAAACCAAGACCAATCGAAGGAAACATTCCTGCAGCTCAAGCACTAAGAAATGTAGTAGATAGAGTTTACGGAGCAGCATGGGATGCTAAAAAAGAGGAGAACTAGTTGGATGGTCATCATCTAAATTCCCTATTGAGCTTGCAAAGGCATTCGGACTACACGCTGTATATCCAGAAAACCACGCAGCTACAACTGCAGCTAAAAAAGACGGTTTAAGACTTTGTCAAACAGCTGAAGATATGGGATATGACAACGACATTTGTGGTTACGCAAGAATTTCACTTGCTTACGCAGCTGGAGAACCAACTGACTCAAGAAAAATGCCACAAACCAGACTTCGTACTTTGCTGTAACAACATCTGTAACATGATGACTAAATGGTATGAAAACATTGCAAGAATGCACGACATTCCAATGATCATGATTGACATTCCATTCCAAAACACAGTTGATGTACCTGAAGAAAAGTTGATTACTTAATGGGCCAATTCGAATATGCTATTCACCAACTTGAAAAACTTACTGGTAAGAAGTTTGATGAAAAGAAATTCGAAGAAGCTTGTCAAATTGCAAACAGAACTGCTGCTGCATGGTTAAAGGCTTGTTCATACATGGCTTACGAACCATCTCCACTTTCTGGATTTGACCTATTTAACCACATGGCAGACATTGTTGCTGCAAGATGTGAAATTGACGCAGCAGAAGGTTTTGAACTTCTAGCTGAAGAATATGAACAATCAGTTAAGGAAGGAACTTCTACTTGGGAATACCCAGAAGAACACAGAATCCTATTTGAAGGTATACCTTGCTGGCCAGGACTAAGAAACCTATTTGAACCATTAAAACAAAATGGAGTTAACGTAACTGCAGTAGTATATGCACCTGCTTTCGGTTTCCAATACACAACTGTTAGAGAAATGGCTGCAGCTTACTGTAAGGCACCTTGTTCAGTATGTATCGAAGACGGTGTTGAATGGAGAGAAAACAATGGCTAAAGAAAACGGAGTTTCTGGAGCACTTGTTAACTACAATAGATCTTGTAAACCATGGTCAGGAGCAATGCCTGAAATCGAAAGAAGATGGAGAGAAGACCTTGAATTCCAGTAGTTCACTTTGACGGTGACCAAGCTGACGAAAGAAACTTCTCTCAAGAACAATACAAGACAAGAGTTCAAGGTTTAGTTGAAATCATGAACGAAAGAAAGGCAGATAGAATCGCTAAGGGCGAAGACATCTACACTAACTTCGAAAACACTAAAGAAACTGATTGGTCTAAGACTACAATTTAATAGGGGTGCAAAATGACTGATATAAAAGAATTATTAAAAGAATTTAAAAATATAGCAGAAAATGGAAGAGAACAAATCGACAAGTACCTTGATCAAGGTAAAAAAGTAGTTGGTGTATTCCCTTACTACGCACCTGAAGAAATTATCTATGCAGGTGGACTTGTTCCATTTGGAGTTTGGGGAGGACAAGGCCCAATTGATAAGGCAAAAGAATACTTCCCAACATTCTACTACTCACTAGCACTTAGATGTCTAGAAATGGGTCTTGACGGATCACTTGACGGACTTAGCGCATCAATGATTACAACTCTTGATGATACACTAAGACCATTCTCTCAAAACTACAAAGTTTCTGTTGGTAGAGAAATCCCTATGGTATTCTTAAACCACGCACAACACAGAAAAGAAGAATTTGGTAAGACATACAATGCTAAAATCTTCAAACAAGCTGCTGAAAGACTTGAAGAAATCTGTGACGTTAAGATAACTGACGAAAACCTTAAGAAGGCTTTCGAGGTTTACAACGAAAACAGAGCTCTTAAGAGAGAATTTGTTAAACTTTGTGGAGACTATTCACAAACTATTAAAGCATCTGACAGAAGTCACGTTCTTAAGGCATCACACCACATGCTAAAAGACGAGCACAACAAGATGTTAAAAGAACTTATTGAAGCTCTTAAGGCTATGCCAAAAGAAGAATGTAAGGGACCAAGAGTAGTAACTTCTGGTGTTATCACTGATAACCCTGCACTTCTAGAAGTTCTTGATAACTTTAACGTTTGTGTAGTTGCAGACGACGTTGCAGCTGAATCAAGAGGATTCAAGGTTGACGTTGATACTTCAATCGAAGATCCATACATGGCACTTGCTGACCAATTCGCAAGAATGGACGAAGATCCAATTCTTTACGACCCAGACATTTGGAAGAGACCAAAATATGTTGTTGACCTAGCAGTTGATAACGACGCTGATGGTTGTCTGTTATTCATGATGACATTCAACGATACAGAAGAAATGGAATATCCATCACTAAAACAAGCTTACGAAAAAGCTGGTATTCCACTAATCAAACTTGGTTATGACCAACAAATGACTGACTTTGGTCAAGCTAAGACTCAACTTGAAACATTTAACGAAATGGTTCAACTTAATAGAATGTAATAAAATAATATAAATTTTTAAGACGCTGAGTGATCGGCGTCTTTTTTATTTAATTTTGAAATTAACTTACTAAAGCTTTTATAAAATTAGGGTAAATTACGAGATTACAGAAAATTATAAGATTGTAAATAATTGCGAGATTGCAAAAAATTATGACTTTGATAATAATTATAAGATTGTAAATAATTACGAGATTGCAGATAATTATTAGCTTATAAATAAGTATGAGGATATAAATAATTGATAAGAAGCAAGAATTTATTAGAGAAGAATTTATTTTTATTTATTATTTTAAATTACCTATTACTAAACTTTAAAGAATAAAAAATTTATAAATTACTAATGTATGTTACTTGACAGATTAAGACAAAAACAAATTGAAATAAATAGACATAATTGTAAAAGATGGCCTATGTGATAAAATTAAAATTACTAGAAGAATTAGCCTATAGTATTAAAAGTTTTAGGATATAAATTTTATAAAATTTGATAAAAAATATAAAGAAAGAAGGTAACTATGGAAATTTTAATTTTAAGAGAAGAAGATATTTTAGAAGCAGTTGACATTAAAGATATAATTGAAGCAGACAAGGAAGCTCTAAAAAACTACAGTAATGGTGGATCAGATATACCACTAAGAACTGTAATTGACGTAGATAAAGACTCATCAAGTACTGCAATTTTTATGCCGGGATTTATCAAGGACAAGAATGCTCTTGGAATGAAAATATCGACATCTATCCAGAAAATATTGACAAGGGTCTAGTTAGCGCTCCATCCAATGATTTTAATTGACAAGGAAAATGGATTGTTGGCGTTCTTAATCTGTAAGGATCGTCCATCAGATTGCTTAACAATCCATTTTCCTTGTCAATTAAATCATTGTGGATGGAGCGCTAACTAGACCCTTGTCAATATTTTCTGGATAGATGTCGATTATTTTCATTCCAAGAGCATTCTTGTCCTTGATAAATCCGGCATAAAAATTGCAGTACTTGATGAGTCTTTATCTACGTCAATTACAGTTCTTAGTGGTATATCTGATCCACCATTACTGTAGTTTTTTAGAGCTTCCTTGTCTGCTTCAATTATATCTTTAATGTCAACTGCTTCTAAAATATCTTCTTCTCTTAAAATTAAAATTTCCATAGTTACTTCTTTCTTTATATTTTTTATCAAATTTTATAAATTTATATCCTAAAACTTTTAATACTATAGGCTAATTCTTCTAGTAATTTTAATTTTATCACATAGGCCATCTTTTACAATTATGTCTATTTATTTCAATTTGTTTTTGTCTTAATCTGTCAAGTAACATACATTAGTAATTTATAAATTTTTTATTCTTTAAAGTTTAGTAATAGGTAATTTTAAAATAATAAATAAAAATAATTCTTCTCTAATAAATTCTTGCTTCTTATCAATTATTTATATCCTCATACTTATTTATAAGCTAATAATTATCTGCAATCTCGTAATTATTTACAATCTTATAATTATTATCAAGTCATAATTTTTTGCAATCTCGCAATTATTTACAATCTTATAATTTTCTGTAATCTCGTAATTTACCCTAATTTATAAAAGCTTTAGTAAGTTAATTTCAAAATTAAATAAAAAAAGACGCCGATCACTCAGCGTCTTAAAAATTTATATTATTTTATTACATTCTATTAAGTTGAACCATTTCGTTAAATGTTTCAAGTTGAGTCTTAGCTTGACCAAAGTCAGTCATTTGTTGGTCATAACCAAGTTTGATTAGTGGAATACCAGCTTTTTCGTAGCTTGTTTTAGTGATGGATATTCCATTTCTTCTGTATCGTTGAATGTCATCATGAATAACAGACAACCATCAGCGTCGTTATCAACTGCTAGGTCAACAACATATTTTGGTCTCTTCCAAATGTCTGGGTCGTAAAGAATTGGATCTTCGTCCATTCTTGCGAATTGGTCAGCAAGTGCCATGTATGGATCTTCGATTGAAGTATCAACGTCAACCTTGAATCCTCTTGATTCAGCTGCAACGTCGTCTGCAACTACACAAACGTTAAAGTTATCAAGAACTTCTAGAAGTGCAGGGTTATCAGTGATAACACCAGAAGTTACTACTCTTGGTCCCTTACATTCTTCTTTTGGCATAGCCTTAAGAGCTTCAATAAGTTCTTTTAACATCTTGTTGTGCTCGTCTTTTAGCATGTGGTGTGATGCCTTAAGAACGTGACTTCTGTCAGATGCTTTAATAGTTTGTGAATAGTCTCCACAAAGTTTAACAAATTCTCTCTTAAGAGCTCTGTTTTCGTTGTAAACCTCGAAAGCCTTCTTAAGGTTTTCGTCAGTTATCTTAACGTCACAGATTTCTTCAAGTCTTTCAGCAGCTTGTTTGAAGATTTTAGCATTGTATGTCTTACCAAATTCTTCTTTTCTGTGTTGTGCGTGGTTTAAGAATACCATAGGGATTTCTCTACCAAACAGAAACTTTGTAGTTTTGAGAGAATGGTCTTAGTGTATCATCAAGAGTTGTAATCATTGATGCGCTAAGTCCGTCAAGTGATCCGTCAAGACCCATTTCTAGACATCTAAGTGCTAGTGAGTAGTAGAATGTTGGGAAGTATTCTTTTGCCTTATCAATTGGGCCTTGTCCTCCCCAAACTCCAAATGGAACAAGTCCACCTGCATAGATAATTTCTTCAGGTGCGTAGTAAGGGAATACACCAACTACTTTTTTACCTTGATCAAGGTACTTGTCGATTTGTTCTCTTCCATTTTCTGCTATATTTTTAAATTCTTTTAATAATTCTTTTATATCAGTCATTTTGCACCCCTATTAAATTGTAGTCTTAGACCAATCAGTTTCTTTAGTGTTTTCGAAGTTAGTGTAGATGTCTTCGCCCTTAGCGATTCTATCTGCCTTTCTTTCGTTCATGATTTCAACTAAACCTTGAACTCTTGTCTTGTATTGTTCTTGAGAGAAGTTTCTTTCGTCAGCTTGGTCACCGTCAAAGTGAACTACTGGAATGTCAAGGTCTTCTCTCCATCTTCTTTCGATTTCAGGCATTGCTCCTGACCATGGTTTACAAGATCTATTGTAGTTAACAAGTGCTCCAGAAACTCCGTTTTCTTTAGCCATTGTTTCTCTCCATTCAACACCGTCTTCGATACATACTGAACAAGGTGCCTTACAGTAAGCTGCAGCCATTTCTCTAACAGTTGTGTATTGGAAACCGAAAGCAGGTGCATATACTACTGCAGTTACGTTAACTCCATTTTGTTTTAATGGTTCAAATAGGTTTCTTAGTCCTGGCCAGCAAGGTATACCTTCAAATAGGATTCTGTGTTCTTCTGGGTATTCCCAAGTAGAAGTTCCTTCCTTAACTGATTGTTCATATTCTTCAGCTAGAAGTTCAAAACCTTCTGCTGCGTCAATTTCACATCTTGCAGCAACAATGTCTGCCATGTGGTTAAATAGGTCAAATCCAGAAAGTGGAGATGGTTCGTAAGCCATGTATGAACAAGCCTTTAACCATGCAGCAGCAGTTCTGTTTGCAATTTGACAAGCTTCTTCGAATTTCTTTTCATCAAACTTCTTACCAGTAAGTTTTTCAAGTTGGTGAATAGCATATTCGAATTGGCCCATTAAGTAATCAACTTTTTCTTCAGGTACATCAACTGTGTTTTGGAATGGAATGTCAATCATGATCATTGGAATGTCGTGCATTCTTGCAATGTTTTCATACCATTTAGTCATCATGTTACAGATGTTGTTTACAGCAAAGTACGAAGTCTGGTTTGTGGCATTTTTCTGAGTCAGTTGGTTCTCCAGCTGCGTAAGCAAGTGAAATTCTTGCGTAACCACAAATGTCGTTGTCATATCCCATATCTTCAGCTGTTTGACAAAGTCTTAAACCGTCTTTTTTAGCTGCAGTTGTAGCTGCGTGGTTTTCTGGATATACAGCGTGTAGTCCGAATGCCTTTGCAAGCTCAATAGGGAATTTAGATGATGACCATCCAACTAGTTCTCCTCTTTTTTAGCATCCCATGCTGCTCCGTAAACTCTATCTACTACATTTCTTAGTGCTTGAGCTGCAGGAATGTTTCCTTCGATTGGTCTTGGTTTTTTACCAGGTATTTTTTGAATTTTTTCAGCCATAGTTTACCTCCTAAAATAAATTATGCATTAGCCTTTTCTTCTTTTAATTTTTCCAATTTACACTTTTGATATCCAAATAGTGCTGCTCCAAGAGCACCATTTAGTTGACATAATGGTGAAGTGTGGATCTTATGTCCTGTGTTTTCTTCAAGAGCTCTTTGCATGCCCTTATTTAAAGCAACACCACCTGTAAATACTATGTCATCATTTAAACCAACCCTCTTTGCAATAGAACCAACTCTTGCTGCTATTGATTGTGAATCCCCTTAACTATATCTTCAATCTTCGTTCCACTTGCAAGTTGTGAAATAACTTCTGATTCAGCGAAAACTGTGCAAGTAGAAGAAATACTAACGTCTTTAGTAGACAGTTCGTCTAATTCTTCTAGTTTGGAAACATCCACTTCAAGAACCTTTGCGATAACATCTAAGAATCTTCCAGTTCCAGCTGCACACTTATCATTCATAACAAAGTTTTCAAGCATACCATTGTCTCCAATTTTTTAGAGCCTTGGCATCTTGTCCACCGATATCAATGATTGTACGCACATTTGGGAATAAGAAGTACGCTCCCTTAGCGTGACAGGAAAGTTCAGACATTTGAAAATCAGCCTCTTCTAATGAAGTTCTGCCGTATCCAGTAGCCATAACATAAGATATGTCCTCTCTTGTCAAGTTAGCACTCTCAAGAGTTTCTTTTATTGTTCTTGACGGTCCACTTGTTCCAGCTCCTACATCTATACAAGAGCTTGAAATAATTTCTTTACCATCTTTTAAAATAATACTCTTTGAAGCAGTCGAACCAATATCGACTCCCATTGTATAAATAGCTTCTGCCATACAATCTCCTCTTTAATTAAAACTAATATCTTACTCTTCTTAATTCTACTATACTTATGTATCTTTGTCAAAAAAGGCACAGGGCCAAGAAGTTGAGTTTTCTGGGCTTCTATGGACTTGAGACTTTACTATTTATATCTTTAGAATACTATTCTTTACTTATAGTAAGGTAAATTGTCATGTACAAAAATATTGGATAATCCTTTTGAGATTATCCAATAAAATTGTCATATTTTTATATTATTTAATATTATTTAGTCTGTCGTAATCTCT